>NZ_JBEZXZ010000043.1:0-50592 GCF_040638275.1 Actinoplanes sp. NPDC026623
CCCGCGCGAACCATCGCGCGGGCGCCCTCTGGTCGGGCTAGGCCGATTTCACCACAGGCTTTCGAATCTGAACTGGGCGTTCGTGTCGCCCGCGCCCGGGGTGCCCGGGGAGGCGGTGATGTTGCCGTCCGGGTTCACGTGCCAGAAGTTGCCCGCCGAGTCCCTGAGGTTGTAGGTGGTCATCGGCGCGCCGACCGCCTGCACCGGGCGGATGCCCTCCCACTCGCCGGCGGCGGCTCCCCGGGTCAT
Source organism: Actinoplanes sp. NPDC026623 (assembly GCF_040638275.1). Classification (NCBI taxonomy): domain Bacteria; kingdom Bacillati; phylum Actinomycetota; class Actinomycetes; order Micromonosporales; family Micromonosporaceae; genus Actinoplanes; species Actinoplanes sp. NPDC026623. The sequence goes on from NZ_JBEZXZ010000043.1 coordinate 250, forward strand.
GACCTTGTTCCCGTCGTTCCGGTTCACCTGCACCCACTGGTTGCCCGGGTTGCGGGACAGCAGGTAGTAGAAGTTGACCTGGTCACCGGTGTTGAGCCCGAACTGCTCCCACAGCCCGACGTAGCTACCCGTCGCCCTCAGCTGGCTGGCTCCCCCGGGGCTGCTGACGAAGTTGTTCGTGCCCACCGACCTGAGCGCCACGATGTTCGTCTTGCCCGGCGTCACGCACCACGCGGGGGCACCGGAGGTGCTCGCGGCACCCTCGGGCGAGCGGGAGGTCAGCAGGAACTTTCCATGGCTGTCCGTCAGCAGGCACTCCGAGCGCAGCTTGCGGTTGCGGGAGTCCGTGTTGACGCCGTCGTGGTAGACGAGCACCAGGTGCGGGCGGCCGTTGACGTCCTGGACCTCTTCGATGGTCGCCTGGTTGGTCCACTCGCTGTCGCTGCCGCACATCATGATGCCCTGGTAGGTCCACGGGCCGGTCACGGAGCCGGCGGTCGCGTAGGCGATGACCGACAGGTCCGTGTTCGGCTGGCCGGGCTGCTGGCAGACGGCCGGGGTGAACTCCGGCTTGGCGGCGAACACCATCACGTACGGACCGGGCAGGCTGTGGGTCCTGCTGGACAGCCAGTTGCTGGTCTTGAAGATGGAACCGCCCTCGAGGTACGGACGGTGGACCTCGGTGCCCACGCCGCCACCGCCGCCGCCCACCTTCTCCTTGACGCAGTTGCCCATGTCGGCCTCCAGCGGGCCGCCGATGCTCAGCCAGGCCTGGCTGGGGTCGGTGAAGTTGCCGTCCAGGGCGGTGTGACCGGACATGTGGCGCAGCGACATGCCGCCGCAGGAGTCCTTGTCACCGTCGGCCCACAGCAGGTACTGGTTGGTGCTGTCCGGGGTGCTGAGGTCGCTGCCGTCCACGAAGACCTCGGGGTCGGACATGTAGCCGACGCCGTTGAGCTGCTTGAACTTGACCGTGTTGCCGGGGAGGTTGACGGTGCCGTACCCCGAGATGGGGTCGGTGGAGCTCGTGACGAAGATCTTCGAGGAGTACTTGTCGTTCTTGTCGGTCAGATCGGGGGTGTACAGGTAGTAGTCCTGCGGGTTCGTCGGTCCGACGGGGTTCTTCACCCGGCGCACGGCCGGTGCCCACAGGTGTTTGGTGCCCGACCTGCCGATCGTTGCCTCGGTGAGCGCCGTGTTCGACGCGGTCCAATTGAGGCCGTCGGGGGAGAAATACGCCATCGTCTGGCTCATCGGGTAGTAGTTCTCCCCGGGGCCGTCCACGTCGAACGGCCCCTCGAAGAGGTCCTGCGATGTCACCATGCAGAAGCCCTCGACGCTGCCGGGGGCGCTGCGCTTGCACTTGAACGCGAACGGGTCGGACGAGTTGTTCGACGTGGCGAACGTCGGCCCAGGAGGGTTAGCCGCGGCGACGTCCGGCACGAGGAACGCCGCGGCGGCGACGCCCAGCCCGGCGCTGAGCACCGCGGCACCCAGCCGGCGAGCCTTCGACCTCACGCCGGATCGCGGGGCGAGAACGCCCCCGGCGAGCGTCGGTCGTCTGCTTCTTTTCATGATGCTCCCTTTGGTCGGTGCCGCCATGGGCAGCACAGAGTCGGGCGGGAAATCGATGGGACCGAATTGCGAACCCGGCTTTTGCCAGGTCGCGCCCGAAGCAGATCCGCGACACCCTCGTGAACAGAGGAGCGTTGCGGGACCTTCACTACCGGGAGGTTTCGAGTTTGTTGTGGACCACAACATCCGATGGTTAGACGGTAGGTATGCCGCTGGCGGGCGGGCAATGGGGCACCAGACCCGAAAGTTCCGGGACACTACCGGTACACATGACACGTCAACGCCGGGCGTACCGAGGTGAGGACCGTGACCTCCGGGCCCGCGCCCGGGCGGTGACCGACCCGGAGGAGCGTGCGCGGGTGTTCGGCGAGATCGTGCCGAGGCTGAGCTGGGCCGGCAGCCTGGAGAGCTGGATCGAGGGAAGGCCCCTGGTCGAGATCGAGCAGCGCTGAGGCCTGATTTCAGTCCGGCCGGCCGGGGATGCCCGCCGCGTGCAGGACCGCGGCCAGGCCGCCCGGCGTGCCGGGCCAGTGTTGCCGCATGGCCCCCACGCCGGCCCGGCGTGCCACCGAGCGCAGGGCCAGCGCCACGATGATCGCGTCGTCGGCGTAGCCGATGACGGGGATGAAGTCCGGGATGATGTCGATCGGCATGGCGAGGTAGGCCAGCAGCAGCCACAGCCGCACCCGCACGCCCCGCGGCAGATTCCGGTCGCCGGCGAGCCGTTTGAGCAGGCGCAGCAGGTCCGGGAGCAGCCGCAGCAGTTCACGCAGGCCGGGTCGTTCGTAGCCACGGCCGGCGAGCAACAGCACCGAGATCAGCACCAGCCAGATCAGGAGCAGACCGAGCGCGGCGCCGGCCAGTCCCCTCCACACCACGTCCATCGCCGTGGACTGTACCGGCGGGTCCGGCTCCGCCGCAGGAGTAACCCGCGCCGTCAGGCTTCCGCCGGCGCCGAGGTGTCGGAGTCGGCGGGATAGGCGCGGGTCTCGGTGGCCTTGACCGCGGCCCACACCGTCCGGCCGGGCGCGAGTTCCAGGTGGGCGGCGGCCGCCGGGGTGATGTCGGCGGCCACGACGATCGGGCCGGCGAGCTGGACGCGCAGGTTGTCGCCGTGGCGTTGCATGCCGGTGATGGTGGCCGGCCAGGTGTTGCGCGGGCTGCCGTCGGGCCGGTGCGGGTGCAGCGCGACCGCGGCGGGCGAGAACGCGACGAAGGCGGCGCCGTGCAAGGAGTCGGCGACGGTCAGCGCGATGTCGTCGCCGAGGCGGACGGTGTGGCCGTCGGCGACGCCGCGGTAGAGGTTGAGTCCGACGAGCCGGGCGACGTAATCGGTGCGGGGCTGTGCGGTGATCGTGGCCGCGTCACCCTCCTGCACGACGCGGCCGTGCTCGATGATGACGAGGCGGTCGGCGAGCACGAGCGCGTCGAGCGGGTCGTGGGTGACCAGCAGCGTGGCGCCGGGGTGGTCGCCCAGGTGGCGGTGCAGCTCGGCGCGGGTGTCCAGGCGGGTACGCGCGTCCAGGGCGGCGAGCGGCTCGTCCAGCAGCAGCAACATCGGGTGCACGGCGAGGGCCCGGGCCAGGGCGACCCGCTGGGCCTGCCCGCCGGACAGCTGCCGCGGCTTGGACCGTGCCTGCTCGGCCAGGCCGACCCGGGCCAGCCAGCCGGCGGCCTGCCCCCGGGCGGTACGCCGGTCGGCGCCGTGCCGGCGCAGGCCGAAGGCGACGTTGTCCAGCGCGGTCAGGTGGGGAAAGAGCAGGTAGTCCTGGAACACCACGCCGATCGGGCGGTGCTCGGGCGGCGTCCACCGGCGCTGCCCGGGCCGGTCCAGATCGTCGCCGGCGAGGGTGATGTGCCCGGCGGTCAGCGGCTGCAGCCCGGCCAGCGCGCGCAGCGCGGTGGTCTTGCCGGCGCCGTTCGGGCCGAGCAGCCCGATCACCTCACCCGGCGCGATCCGCAGCGCCACGTCGAGCCGGAAGCCGCCCCGGTCGACGACAAGGCGGGCGTCGAGGGCCCCGGCGGGTGATTCGATCTGAAGGTCGGTCATGAATTGATGAGCCACTTGTCGCGCAGGCCCGCGAGGATCGCGACGGAGACGGTGAGCAGGACGAGGCTGAGTACGATCGCCGTCTGCAGGTCCGTTTCCAGGGCGAGGTAGACGGCGAGCGGCATGGTCTGGGTGCGGCCGGGGAAGTTGCCGGCGAAGGTGATGGTGGCGCCGAACTCGCCGAGCGCCCGGGCCCAGCACAGCACCGCTCCGGCGGCGATCCCCGGCGCGACCAGGGGCAGGGTGACGTGGGTGAAGGTGGTCCATCGCCCCGCGCCGAGGGTGGCGGCGGCCTCCTCGTAGCGCACGTCCGCGCCGCGCAGCGCGCCCTCGACGGCGATGACGAGGAACGGCATGGCCACGAACGCCTCGGCGAGGACCACGCCGGCGGTGGTGAACGGCAGCGTGACGCCGAAGGTCGCGTCCAGCCACTCGCCGACGATGCCGCGGCGGCCGAAGACCAGCAGCAGCGCCACCCCGCCGACCACCGGCGGCAGCACCAGCGGCACGGTGACCAGCGCCCGGACGAGGCGCCGGCCGCGGAAGTCGGCCCGGGCCAGCATCCAGGCGAGCGGGACGCCGAGCACGAGGCACAGGCCGGTGGCGAGGGTGGCGGTCTGCAGCGACAGCCGCAGCGCGGTCAGCACCCCCGGCTCGGCGAGACGCTGCGGCAGGGTCGACCACGGTGCCCGGATCAGCAGCCCGGCCAGGGGCAGCACGAGAAAGGCCAGGCCCAGCACGGCCGGCACCAGCAACGCCACCGGCGCGCGCTGCCCGACCGCACGCCGGCGCGGCGGCGCGGGCAGGTCGGCCCGCGTCGCCGCGTCTCGCTGATCGGTTGCGCCCATGAACGCCTACGGTGCCTGGAATCCGGCCTCGGTGAGCACGGCCCTGCCCTTGCCGGATTGCACGTACGCGACGAACGCCTGCGCACCCGCCTTGTTCGGCGCGGCCTTCAGCACGACGATCGGGTAGTCGTTGATCGCGTTCGCCGACTCGGGGAACTCCACGGCGTCCACATCGGAGGCCGCCGCCTTGGCGTCGGTGCGGTAGACCAGCGCGGCGTCGACCTCGCCGAGCTTCACCTTCGCCAGCGCCGACTTCACGTCCGGCTCCAGCGTGACGGGCATCAGCTTCACCCCGGCGGTGTCGAGGACCTTCTGCGCCGCCGCGCCACAGGGCACCTGCTCGGCGCAGAGGGCCACCTTGACGTCCGGCTTCGTCAGGTCGGCCAGGGTCCTGACCCCCTTCGGGTTGCCCTCCTGCACGGCGATGACCAGCTGGTTCTTGACGAACGTCGTCGGCGTGCCCTCGGCGTTGCCCGCGTCGGTGACCGTCTTCATCGGCGCGGGCGCGGCGGAGGCGAACCCGTCCGCGGGCGCGCCCTGGTTGATCTGGGTGGCCAGGGCGGAGCTGCCGGCGAAGTTAAACGTCACCTTCGTACCCGGGTAGGACGCCTCGAAGTCCTTTCCGATCCGCGTGAACGACTCGGTCAGCGACGCCGCCGCGAAGACCGTCACCGGTCCGGTCACCCCGGCGCTGCTCGACCCCGCGCCCGGCGACGTGCCGGCGTCGTCATCGCCGCCGCAGGCCGCCGGCCCCGCGGTCATCAGGACCATCACACCGGCCAACGCGATCCGAACAAAACGTGTGCCCACCCTGCTCCTCCCTCGGTCCGTGCCCAGCGCGCTCACGCGCCGGTCCGCGCCTTGTGTGCCACGGCCGGGGTGGATCGCTCCACCACCACCGTGGTCGACTTGATCACCGCCACCGCCACCGAGCCGACCCGCAGGTCCAGCTCGTCGACGGCCTCCCGGCTCATCAGCGACACGATCCGGAACGGTCCGGCCTGGATGTCCACCTGAGCCATCACCGTGTCCTTGACCACCGCGGTCACGATCCCCCGCAGCCGATTACGGGCCGACGACTCCTCCGAGTGGCCGGCCGGCTCCCCCGCCGGTGCCCGGACGAAGGCCGCAAGCTCCACGCCGTCGATGGCCCGGTGCCCGTTCTCGTCGCGGATCGCCGCCAGCCGCCCGGCGTCCACCCAGCGGCGCACCGTGTCCGCGCTCACCCCGAGCAGGTCAGCCGCCTCACCGATCCGAAACACCGTCACCCGGCTACCATAGCGATCGGCAACTGCGGCATCGAATAGCCCTCATGGATCGTATTTGCGCCTGCTCCAAGCCGTCCATGCGCCGCAACTGCATCCTGGGATGCATGCGGCAGGACGCGGCGCCGAGCGACGAGCGGATTCGAAGATGGCCGCACGGGCTGAACACGGTCGTGACGCTGATCCCGGCGGCGGGCCCGGCGACCGTCGTCGTCGACGCCCTCGCCCCGGCTTGTCCGGCCGCGCCCGCCGGCCAACACGAGTCGTGGTAGCTGGGGAGTTCCGCGCGGCACCGGCCGCGCGCTGCCCAGCCTGCGCGGCACGACCACCGCCTGCACCCCGGCGAGCCGCTCGCCGGGGCCTGCGGCGGGCCGTTCTGTCCGGCATCGGGTGGAGGCTGCACACCTACAACGACCCGCCGGACCGCCTGATCGCACGGTCCCGGCGGCGGGGCCGCCACCGGGGCCGTGCGCTCGCGGGTTACCGCTCGCCGGTGATGTAGCCGGCCAGCTCCGAGCGCTCGGTCTCCAGCTCGCCGATCCGCTCCTTGACCACGTCGCCGATGCTGACGATGCCGCTCAGCACGCCGTCGACGAGGACCGGCACGTGCCGGAACCGCCGCTCGGTCATCAGCCGCTCCACATCCTCCAGCGCGGCCTCGGGCGAGACCGACTGCACCTTCACGGTGTGAATGGCCGACACCGGCTCCGCCAGCACGGCGGCACCGCGGACGGCGAGCGCCCGCACGATGTCGCGTTCGCTGACGATGCCGTCGACCGAGGATCCGTCCCGGGAGACGACGATGGCGCCGATCCGGTGCTCGGCCAGCACCGTCAACAACGCCTCGACCAGCGTCTCCGGCGGCACCGTCACGACCTGGCCGCCCTTGACACGAAGAACGTCACTGATACGCATGATTCCTCCCCAGACCTGGTCCCTAACAGCCTAGGGTGCGGCGGCCCGCTTACGCGGGGGTAAGCGCTTCATCATCCACTTTTGGGTCGCGGGTCGGCTGGGCGTTGTCTGACGGTTTCGTGTTCACTTTGCCGGTGGATCGTCAACGGCTCAGCAGCATCGCGCACTCGCACCACCCGATCGCGGCACCGGTCTTCGGTGTCAACGTCAACCGGCTCCTGCGCCGGGCCGGCCGGCAACCGGCGGCCCGCATCCTCGACCTCGGCTGCGGCGAGGCGGCGTGGGCGCTGCGGGCCCTGGCCCACTACCCCGACGGCCACGCGGACGGCGTCGACATCTGCCGCCACGGCCTCGACCGCGCGGAGGTCACCGCGGCCGAGCGCGGCCTCGCCGACCGGCTGACGCTGCACGAGCGCGACGCGCGCGGGTACCCGCCCGACGGCGACTACGACCTGGTGCTCTGCGTCGGGGCGACGCACGCGTTCGGCGGGTTCGCCGAGACGCTGGATTCGGCCGGGCGGCACGTGCGGCCCGACGGCATCCTGATGGTCGGCGAGTCCTTCTGGCAGGTGCCGCCGACCGCCGGGGCGCTGGCCGCGCTCCAGGCGAAGCCGGCGGACCTCACCGACCTGGCCACCCTGGTCGACGTCGCCGAACGCGCCGGCTGGACGCCGGTGTACGCACACGTCAGCGACACCGCCGAGTGGGACAACTACGAATGGTCGTGGACGGGGTCGCTCACCGAGTGGGCCCTCGACAATCCCGGCCACCCCGACGCGCCCGGCGCGCTCGCCCTCGCCCGCGAGCACCGCGAAGGGTGGCTGCGCGGCTACCGGAACGTGCTGGGCTTCGTGACGCTGGTGTTGCGCCGCACCTGACCTGTTTGGCGGCAAGAGTCGGAAGGGGCGATAAGCGGGCTCCTTTCCACCCGTTCCCCCGCGTCCGGGTCGCGCCGGTGTGGAATGACAACTGCGGCGCGGTCGGCGGCGCGAACGGCGGCCGGTGCGTCGTCACCGGCCGGCTGTCGCGCCTGCGGGCGGCCGGCGACGTCATGACCGGCACCGAGCAGGTGCTGCTGCACGACTGGTGCCAGCAGTTCCCCTCGCACTCGATCGGCGACCTGCACTTCGGCACCGACGGCATGCTCTACGTCAGCGCCGGCGACGGCGCCAGCTACAACGTCGTCGACTACGGCCAGCTCGGCACGCCGGCCAACCCGTGCGCCGACCCGCCCGGCGGCGCGATGACCCCGCCCACCGCGCAGGGCGGGGCGCTGCGTTCCCAGGACGTCCGCACCCCGGCCGACCCGGCCGGGCTCAGCGGCGCGATCCTGCGCCTGGACCCGCTCACCGGCGCCGCCGCGGCCGGCAACCCGGCCGGCGCCTCGCCGGACCCCATCGCCCGGCGGATCATCGCGCACGGCCTGCGCAACCCGTACCGGTTCGCGATGCGGCCCGGCACCAGCGAGGTGTGGCTCGGTGACGTCGGGTGGAACACCTGGGAGGAGATCGACCGGCTGAGCAACCCGACCGCCGCGGTCACCAACTTCGGCTGGCCCTGCTTCGAGGGAACCGCCCGGCAGGGCGGTTACGACAGCGCCGACCTCAGCCTCTGCGAGGGCCTGTACGCCGCGGGCGGGCAGGCGGCGCCGCATTACGCGTACCAGCACACCGCGAAGGTCGTCGCCGGGGAGACCTGCCCGACCGGCGGCTCGAGCGTCTCCGGCGTGGCGTTCTACCCGACCGCGGGCGGCGATTACCCGGCCGCGTACCAGGGCGCGTTGTTCTTCGCCGACTACACCCGCGACTGCATCTGGGCGATGCGGCCGGCCACACCCGGCGGCGTGCCCGTCGCGGCCGACCGGGTGACCTTCGCCGCCGCGGCGGCGAATCCGGTGGACCTGGCGATCGGGCCGGGCGGCGACCTGTATTACGTCGACGCGGCCGGCACCGTGCGCCGGATCCGCTACTACGCCGGCAACCAGCCGCCGAACGCGGTCCTGGTCGCGTCGCCGACCTCCGGTCCCGGGCCGCTGACCGTCTCCTTCGACGCGGGGTCGTCGAGCGACCCGGACCCGGCCGACGCCGGCCTGCTGCGTTACGAGTGGGACTTCACCGACGACGGCACCGTCGACGCCCGTACGCCGGCCGCGACGCACACGTATCCGCCCGGCGGGCCGTACACGGCGCGGCTGCGGGTGCTGGACACCCTCGACGCGGCGGACGCGCAGACCGTCGAGATCCAGGCCGGCAACCTCCCGCCGGCGGCCTTCGTCGACGCCCCGGCGGCCGGCACCACCTTCGCGGTCGGCGACACCATCACCTTCGCCGGGCACGGCACCGACCCCGAACTGGGCGCGCTGCCCGCGTCCGCCCTGCGGTGGCGGCTGCTGCAGTATCACTGCTTCACGGCGGACAACTGCCACATCCACACCGTGCAGGAGTGGAACGGGGTGTCTGGGGCGTCGTTCCCGGCGCCCGATCACGAATATCCGTCGTACCTGGAACTGGTGCTGACCGCCACCGACTCCGGCGGGCTGTCGGCGACGAGCACCCGGCGCCTCGACCCGCGCACCGTCGACCTGACGTTCGAGAGCAACCCGCCCGGGCTGCGGCTGGCGGTGGGCAGCGCCGTGCAGACCACCCCGTTCACCCGTACGGTCATCCAAGGCTCGCAGAACACGGTCAGCGGGGTCACCCCGCAGGACGCCGGCGGCGCGCCGTACGTCTACGCCGCCTGGTCCGACGCGGGCGCGCAGACGCACGTCGTCGTCGCGCCCGCGCAGCCCCGGACCTACACGGCGACGTTCGCGCGGCAGCGGATGCCCCAGTCGCGGATCCGGGTGCGGTCGGTCGACAGCCAGGAGACGTCCGGCCTCGACGGCCGCGCGGCGAACGCGCTCGACGGCGATCCGGCCACCTTGTGGCACACCCAGCGGCAGGCCGCCAGCCCACCGCACCCGCACCAGATCCAGCTCGACCTCGGCTCGAACTACATCGTGACGGGCCTGTCCTACCTGCCCTCGCAGAGCTCGCCCGACGGCCGGATAGCCCGCTACGAGATCTCGGTCTCCGCCGACGGCACGGCCTGGGGCACCCCGGTCGCCACCGGTACGTGGCCCGACGGCATCGCCGAGCGGACGGTCACGTTCGCGGCCAGGACCGGGCGGTACCTGCGGCTCCGGTCGCTGTCGGCGGTGGGCGGGCAGCCCTGGGCGTCGGCGGCCGAGCTCAACGTGGCCGTGGCGCCGCGGCTGGCGCGGTCGGCGATGAGGGTCCGCTCGGTCGACAGCCAGGAGACGGCCGGCGAGAACGCCCGTGGCGTGAACGTGCTGGACGGCAACCTGGCCACGTACTGGCACACCCAGTGGAAGGCCGCCGATCCGCCGCACCCGCACCAGATCCAGCTCGACCTGGGCCGTTCGCGCGGCGTCAGCTGCGTCTACTACCGGCCGCGGCAGAACAGCGCCAACGGCCGGATCGCCGGCTACCAGATCTACACCTCCCTCGACGGCGTGACCTGGGGGACGCCGGCGGCGACCGGCACCTGGCCGAACAGCGCGGCCGAGCAGAACGCCTGCTTCGGCCAGCGGACCGCCCGCTACGTCCAGCTGCGGGCGCTGTCGGCGGTGACCGGCGGACCCTGGACGAGCGCCGCGGAGCTCGGCGTCATAGGCAGGTGACCCCACCGCAACGGGTACTCCCCCGGCGCCCGGCGCGGGGTTAGGATCCGTCCACATAGATCATGCGCGATTCGAGGGGACACGGCCGTGGACCAGACGCCGGACAGCGGTTCCGAGCTGCACGCCATACTCAACACCGAGGTCGCGCACTCGGCCCGGTTGTGGAATTACCTGCTCGGCGGCAAGGACAACTTCGCCGCCGACCGGGAGGCCGCCGAGTATGCCCTGGCGCTCATGCCCGAGCTCGTGCAGTCCGCCCGGGCCAACCGCGAGTTCCTCGGCCGGGTGGTGCGCCACCTGGCGGGCGAGGCGGGCATCCGGCAGTTCCTCGACATCGGCACGGGCCTTCCGACGGCCAACAACACGCACGAGGTCGCCCAGGCCGTCGCGCCCGGCAGCCGGATCGTCTACGTCGACAACGACCCGATGGTGCTGGTGCACGCCCGGGCCCTGCTGACCAGCACCCCCGAGGGCGCCACCGACTACATCGACGCCGACGCCAACGACGTCGAGCGGATCCTGCAGGACGCGGCGAAGACGCTCGACTTCACCGAGCCGATCGCGATCATGCTGCTCGGCATCGTCAATTTCATCGTCGACGACGCCGCGGCGCGCGCGGTGGTCGGGCGCCTGGTCGACGCGGTTCCGCCCGGCAGCTACCTGGTCATCTCGCACCCGACCATGGAGGTCAACGGTCCCGCGGTCGAGCAGTCGATGCGCCAGTGGAACGAAAGCGGCGCCGCGCCGATCACCGCGCGCACCCGTGCGGAGATCGCCGGCTTCTTCGACGGCCTCGAGCTGCTCGAGCCCGGCGTCGTGACCTGCTCGGCGTGGCGCCCGGACCCGCGGCACCCCGGCATCACCGACAAGGTCTCCGAGTTCGCCGGCGTCGGGCGCAAGCCGGCCTGAGCCGAGCGGCCCGATAGTCCGCTTCGTCCGTTTATCCGCGCGCCTTACCGGCACCCGGCCGGGCAGGCGCGACCATGAGGGGATGCTGCTCAAGCTCGCCCTCACCGGGGTGCTCGCCGTCGCCGGCGTGTCGCTGCCGCAGGTCCCGGCCCGCGCCGACACATCGCCGTCGTCGGCCTGGTCCCAGGACGGGTACGGGCCCGGCAACAACACCTGGAACCCGAACGAGCAGATCGTCACCGCCCGCCGCGTCGCGGGGCTGAAGCTGCGCTGGAGCGTCGACTCCGGGCCCGAGGGCGCCCCGTGCAGCCGGGCCGGCACGCCGCCGGTGGTCGCCAACGGCCGCGTCTTCGTCCTCGACTACGCCACCAACGGCATCACCGCGCGCGACGCCAAGACCGGCGAGCGGCTCTGGCGGTTCAGCGGGGCGTCCTTCGACGCGCTCGGCATCGCGGTGATCGGCAACCGGCTGGTCGCCGTCGACGCGCCGTGCGACCCCCGGACCGGCGCCCCGTCCCACGTGGTCGCGCTGGACGTCAAGACCGGGGACGTCCGCTGGCGCAAGCCGACGGACCTGCGCATCTTCTCGTTCGTCGTGGACGCCGGCACGGTGGTCGCGGCGACGTACCACGGCGCCGGGCCGGATCCCGGGGCCGGCTCGGTGGCCTTCCGGGTCTCCGACGGCGGCCTGCTGTGGGAGCGCGACGACGTCCTCGCCGGGCAGGTGTCGGCACAGGGGCGGGTGATGATGGCCGACCAGAACACCAGGACCTGGACCGCGGTCTCGATCACCACGGGCCGCCGGATCTGGCACACCGGCATCGAGACCACCGCCGAGGCGGCGGACCCGGACGGCGTCCGGTTCTACCTCACGAACGCCCGTGGCCTGCGTGCGGTGGACGCGGCGTCGGGCCGCCCGCTCTGGCGGATCCCCGGCCTGGGCGGCCCGGTCTGCGACGACGGGCAGCGCCTCTACCTGGGCGGCGGGGAGTTGTTCCACACGGGCGCCGGCGTCGCCGTCGTCAGCGCCTGGGAGCCCGCGACGGGGAAGTTGCTGTGGTGGCGCGGCCTGGACGGGGCACAGCGGATGGTCCGCACCACCGACCTGCTCATCGTCGGCACGGTCGGCCAGGTCGCGTTCCTGTCCCCCGAGGACGGTTCCGTGGCCGCCCCCGCGCGCGGCCTCGCCGCGATGAACAACCACCCGGTCGTCGCCGGCGGCAAGCTCTACCTCACCGACCGGACGGCGCTGCGGGTGTACGCACCCTGAGCGCCGGTTGCGCGGGGCTGCGAGCATCGCCGGGTGCGACTCCCACGCCGGCCCGCCGGAACCGGCACCGCGCGGCGGCGCGGCCTCGCCGTCGCGGCCTGCGCCGTGCTCGTCGCCGCCCTCCTGGTGTTTCACGCCGCCGTGCCGAACACGCCCGGGCACCTGGGCAGCCTCCTGGAGACGTTCCTGCCCTGGCTCGGCCTGGCCGTCCCGGTGCTGTTCGGCCTGGCGCTGTGGCGCCGGCCGGCGATCTCGCTGCCCGCCGTGCTGCTCGCGCTGCTGGCCTGGCTCGGCCTCTTCGGCGGCCAGTTGCTGCCGGGTCGGGAGGAGCCCTACGACCTCACCGCCGTCCAGCACAACGTCAGCGACGAGAACGCCGACCCCGCGGGCACGGTACGCGAACTCCTGAAGGTCCGGCCGGACCTGGTCGCCCTGGAGGAGCTGACCCCCGCCGCGCTGCCGGCCTACGCCGCCGCGTTCCCGCCGGAGTATCCGCACCACACCGTGCAGGGCACGGTCGGCCTGTGGTCGCGCTATCCGCTCGCCGACGTGACCCCGGTGGACATCAGGCCGAGGGCCTTCGGCGCCGACTGGAACCGCGGCCTGCGGGCCACCGCGCGGACCCCGCGGGGGGACGTCGCCGTCTACGTGGCCCATCTGCCCTCGGTGCGCCTCGGGCTCGCCGGGTTCGGCTGCGGACCGCGTGACGAGAGCGCCGCGCTGCTCGGTGCGCGGATCGCCGCCGAGCCGCCCGGCCCGGTGATCCTGCTGGGCGATCTGAACAACACGGTGCACGACCGGGGCCTCGAACCGATCGGCTCGCTGATGAACACCGCGGACGCCGAGTTCGCCTTCAGCTGGCCCGCGCGCCTGCCGGTGGCCCGGATCGATCAGATCATGGCCAGGTCGTCGACCGTCACCGAGCTCTGGTCGCTGCCCCCGACCGGCAGCGACCACCTGCCCATCGCCGCGCGGGTCAGGATCGGGGTCTCCGGGCCGGGCCCCGGATCGACCGGCGCCTGACGGCCGGGATCAGCACCGGAGCAGGCCGGCGCGCTGTTTGGCCTCCAGCACGTGCGCGGCCGCGGCGTCGACCCGGGCCGCGAAGGCCGGGGACCTGCGGGCCGCCTCGATCAGCGCGGCGGTCATCGGCGCGGCGTCCTGCGGCCGGATGGTCAGCACCACGTCCCCGCCCGCGCACACGAAGCGGACCGCGCGCTGCCCGACCGGCACCGCCCGGGTCGCGGCCGCCGCGCCGAGGTCGTCGGACATGACCAGGCCGCCGTAGCCGAGGCGGTCACGCAGCAGCCCGGTGATGATCGGCGCCGAGAACGCGGCGATGTCGTCGGGGTCCAGCCGCGGGTAGGAGGCCGAGGAGATCATCACGCCCGCCGAGCCGGCGGCGATGCCGGCCTCGAACGGCTCCAGGTACGGGTCGGTGACCGTCGTCGCCCGGTCGACCGCCTTCGTGGACGTGTCGGTGTTGGCGCGCACCCGGCCCAGCCCCGGGAAGTGTTTGAGGATCGTCAGCACGCCCGCGCCCTGCGACGCCGGCACCACGGTGCGGATGTCGTCCGCGACCGCGGCGGGGTCGGAGCCGTACTGCCGGTGGAACGCCCCGATGGGCGGGTTGCCCTCGCCGAGGCCGGCCGGCACCGTGTCGGCGACCGGCGCGAGGTTGACGGTGACGCCGATCCGGGCGAGCCGGCCGGCGTTGTCGCGGACGGTGGCGCGCAGCGTCGCCGCCGGGCCGGCACCGAGGCGCTGCGCCGACGGGATCAGCGGGAAGCCGGCCCCCTTGAGGGTCTGCACGCTGCCGCCCTCCTGGTCGAGCGCGATCAGCAGCGGCGACGCGGCGCCGCGCTGCAGGGCGGCGATGTCCGAGCGCAGCGCGGCGGCGGAACGCTTGCTGCGCCCGGCCAGGAACACGCCGCCGAGGCGGTGACGGCGCACCGCCGCGCTCAGCTCGCGCGGGCGGTCCACCGGCGTGCCGACCATGAGCAGCTGACCGGCCCGCTCCTCGATCGAGAGGCGGCCGACCGCCCGGGCGCACGCCGGCACGGCGACCGATGCCGACATCGAAGGCGAGGGCAAGGCCGAGGGCTGCGGCGGCGACGCGGCGGCCGGCGACGCGGTCGTGCTGAGGGCGTCCGGCGGTGGAACGTCGTCGGTTGCCGACCTGACCGCGAGGGCGCCGGCCACGATCGCCACCGTCGCCCCGGCGCTCCACCACCGCATGCGCTGTCTCATCGGCGTCAATTTATCGGGCCGGGCGGCCGGAGCTACCGGCGCCCGCCGCGAGCGGTGCGCCAGCGGTTGAAGGCGGTGCCGGCGCCGACGCCGACGATCACGATGAGCGCCGCGAAGATGATCTGATGGCCCAGCGCCACCCGATCCTCGGCCTCGGCGGCAGCCGGGGTCAGCCACGACTCCTTCGCCTGCTCCGGCGCGCCCGCGGCCACCGGCGAGGCGACCTCCTGCGGCGAGGCGACCACCCCCGGCTCCGGGGAGCGCGACGCCTTGGGCGCGGCCGAGGTCTTGACCGGCTTCGGCGTCTTGGCGACGGTGACCGCCACCGTGCGGGCCTTGATCTGCAGGTCGGAGCAGGAGTAGTAGGTGTCCGGCGTGCTGGAGGTCTGCCACACCGTGTAGAGCACGTGCCGTCCGCTGCGGTCCTTCGGCAGCTTGGCGGTCATCTGGTAGGCGCCGCCCCGCAGCGGCGGGTCCTGCACGGTCAGGATCGGCGAGGCGCCCAGGTCGCCCCAGCCCAGCGGCTCGGTGGGGTCGTAGCCCTGCTTGGTCAGGTAGACCCGGAAGGTGCCCTGATGCGGGATCGTGCCGCGGTACTTGATCGGCAGCTGGTCGCCCGCGGTGACCTTGGTAGACGGCCAGTCCGTGCGGGCCAGGTCCAGGCCCCGGAAGTCCGACAGCCCGCCGCTGCACAGCTTGCCGTCCGGGATGACCTGCTTGTCCTTGCCGTTGACGTTCGGCACCCGCAGGTTGTCGAAGTTGCCGAACGCCCGGCCGTTCGCCGCGCGCGCCGCCTTGCAGGCCGCCGAGCCGGAGCGCTCGCCGCCGCCGGCGCAGGCCGCGGTGCGGCTGATCGGCGACGTCGGCGCGCCGTGCGCGAGGGCGGGCAGCGCCGGCAGCACGGCGGCGGCCGCGGCGATCCCACCGGCCAGCGCCAGGGCAGCGGTACGACGTACGACGGTCATGTGACCTCCTCGGCTCGCGGGCACGACGGCGCGAGGCCGGAGCGACCCCACGGCGAACAGTACGGAGATCAGCCGTCAGTCGTTCACTACGGTGGGTGGTGCTGCCCGGAAAAGCGTGGCGCTGTGGTTGCATGGCCGAAGGCACACAACACAGGAGGAAACATGGAGAAGCCCGACGTGGGCCCCATCGAGGGTGCGCCGCCGGCCGAGCTGGTCGTGGAGGACATCGCCGTCGGTGACGGCGACGAGGCGAAGCCCGGCCACCGGGTGAACGTCCACTACGTGGGGGTCGCGTTCTCCTCGGGTAAGGAGTTCGACGCCTCGTACAACCGCGGCGAGCCGTTCGACTTCCTGCTCGGCGACGGCCAGGTCATCAGCGGATGGGACCAGGGCGTGGCCGGCATGCGCGTCGGCGGCCGCCGCAAGCTGACCATCCCCCCGCACCTCGGCTACGGCTCCCGCGGCGCCGCCGGCGCGATCAAGCCGAACGAGACCCTCATCTTTGTGGTGGATCTGCTCGGCGTGCAGTAAGCCAGGGCCGGCAGGCCGGGCGGGCCGGGACGGGCGTCGCCCGTCCCGGCCCGTTGCCGTTCGTGGTGCCGGCGTCGGGCCGCGCGCCCGGCGGCGGGTCGAACGGCTCGCCGATCGGGGTCACCGGGCGGCCTTCAGGTCGGCACAACCCGTCTCGTCCGGCAGCAGCGGCCGCAGGCGCACCGAGTAGGCGTCGCCGCCGGAGATCCACGGCGTGGCGGAGTTGGCGTCCTTCGCCGCGGCCAGCACCGCGTCGGCCTGCTTGCCGGTGGCGGTGACGCAGCTGAGGCCGGTGGTCGGGCTCAGCGACTCGCCGGGCAGCGCCGGTCCGGGCCACTCGGCCGTCTGCGGCCGCTCGGGCAGGCCGTCGCCGGGTTCCACGTACGGCCGCACGATCGCGGCCAGGGTCTCCGGGCGGTACTCCTGCGGCGTGCCGCCCGTCGGCTCGGTCGTCATCTTGTTGAGCTGCTCGGTGAAGGCCAGGAGCTTCTCGCGGGCCTGCTTCTGCGCCGCGGTGAGCTCCGGGTCGTCGGCCCGCGCCTCGTTGAGGGCCTCCGCGCCGACCTTCTGCTCTCCGGAGGCGGTCCACACGGTGATCTCGGTGGTCGGCGCGTCCGCGACGCCGGGGTGGCCGAAGTCGGCGCCGTCCTCGACCCCCGCGGCGACGGCCTTGTCGATCAGGGCGCCGAGCGCGTCCGGCGAGATGGTCAGCACCTGGACGTTGGGCAGCGCCGGGCCGGGATAGACGGCCGGGACCGGACCGTTGAAGATCACCCGGCCGTCCGCGTAGACGCTGGTCTCGGGCATCCGGCCGGCGAGCGCGTCCGGGCCGACGAAGCCGCCGCTGTGTGCCACCCGCAACATCAGCGTGTCCCCGTCGCCCGGCACGCCGCTCGATCCGGTGGCCGACGGCGGCGCCTCGGCGCCGGCGCCGGCCTGGGCACACCCGCTGAGCAGCAACAAGGTCACGGCACCGGCGGCCGTCCACAGGCCGCGAAGTCTGGTCATAGGCGTCAGACGTACCCCGGGACACCCCGGTTCCTACCGGTTCGGCGAAAAAATCATCGCGGCAGGCGGTGACCGGCCCCAGGGGGCGGGGCCGGTCACCTTTATCGGGGCGGAGTGGATGCTGTGGCGGGCGCGGCTACTTGACCGAGCCCAGCGACAGGCCCTGCACGAGCTTGTCCTGCGCCGCGAAGCCGGCCACGAGAACGGGCAGCGAGACCACGAAGGCGGCCGCGCACAACTGGGCCAGGAACAGGCCCTGGCTGGTGACGAAGCTGGTCAGGAACACCGGGGACGTCTCCGCGACGGTGGCGGTGAGCACCCGGGCGAAGAGCAACTCGTTCCAGCTGAAGATGAAGCAGATCAGCGCGGTCGCGGCGATGCCCGGCAGGACCACCGGGGCGACGACCGAGCGCAGCGTCCGGGTCAGGTCCGCGCCGTCCATGGACGCGGCCTCGAGCATCTCCACCGGCACCTCTGACAAAAACGAGCGCATCATCCAGACGGCGATCGGCAGGTTCATCGAGGTGTAGAAGACGATCAGCAGCCAGATGTTGTCCAGCAGGCCGCTGTACTGCGCGAACAGGTACAGCGGCAGCAGGCCGGCCACGACCGGCAGCATCTTGGTGGAGAGGAAGAAGAACAGCACGTCGGTCCACTTGCGCACCGGCTTGATGGACAACGCGTACGCGGCCGGGAACGAGAGCAGCAGCACCAGGGCCGTCGAGACGATGCTGGCGGTGAGCGAGTTGAGCAGCGGCGGCCAGGGGCTGGCGGCCCCCGAGAAGAACTCGCGGTAGCCCTCCAGGGTGATCGGTGCGAGCACGGCGGGCGGGTTGGTCGCGGCGTCCGCCTCGCTGTGGAACGAGGTCAGCACCATCCAGAGCACCGGCAGCACGAACAGGATGCCGATCACCCAGGCCAGCAGCGAGAGCCAGGGCCCGCCGCGGTCCTTGCGCTTCGGCGCGGCGGCGGCCGGGCCGGTCCGGGTCAGCGTGCTCATCGGCCCGAGTCCTCCCTGAACAGCGACGAGACGGTCCGCAGCGCGAACGTCGCGATGATGATCGTGGCGATCACCACGACCACCGCGGCGGCCGAGGCCCGGCCGTAGTCGTGTGCCTGGTAGAAGATCTGATAGATCGTGTACGGCAGGTTCGCCGTACCGAGGCCGCCGGAGGTGATGGTGAAGACGGCGTCGAAGTTCTGCACGATGTAGATCGAGCCGAGCAGCGCGCCGAGTTCGATGTACTGGCGCAGGTGCGGCAGCGTCATGCTGCGGAAGATCTGCCAGCCGGTGGCGCCGTCGATGCGGGCCGCCTCGACGACGTCGAGCGGGCGGCTCTGCAGCCCGGCCAGCAGGATCAGCATCATGAACGGCGTCCACTGCCAGACCAGCGCGAAGATGACCGACCACAGTGGCATGTTGCTGATCCAGTCCGGCTGCGGCGGATTGTCCGACCCGAACAGGTTCCAGAGCCAGGTCAGCGCGCCGTTGAAGAGGCCGTACTCGGGGTTGTAGAGCGCGTGCTTCCAGAGCAGCGCCGCCGCGACCGGCACGACCAGGAACGGCGCGATCATCATCGTGCGGACCGCGCCGCGGCCCCGGAACTTGCGGTCCAGCAGCAGCGCGATGGCGAGCCCCAGTACCAGGCTGATCAGCACGACGCCCACGGTGAGCAGGATCGTCGTCATGACCGCGTCGCGCATGTTGACGTCGGTGAAGACCCGCTTGAAGTTGTCGATCCCGGCGAAGCCCCGCTCGTCGGGGTAGTAGGCGTTCCAGTCCATGAACGAGATGACCAGGGTCACCACGAACGGCAGCTGGGTCACGATGATCATGAAGACGAGCGCCGGCATCAGCGGGGCCCGGCGGGCCCAGTTCGCCGCGCGGCGGGTCGCGGCGGGCGAGCGCGAAGGGGCGCTGCCGACCTGTCCCCCGCCGGTCTTCTCGGCCACGGATGTCATGTCAGCTACGCCTCCCTGTCGGTCCGCACGGCACGCGTTCGGCCGTGACGCCTCAGCCGTTCTCGCGGGATCGATATCGTTCGGCGACGTCGTCGGCCAGGGACTGGCCGCGTTCGAGGGCCTCGTCGACGGTCATCTGCCCGGCGATGGCCGAGCTGACGTACTGCGAGACCTGGGTGCCGAGGTCGGTGAACTCGGGGATGCCGACGAACTGGATGCCGATGGCCGGGCGCGGCTGCACGCCGGGGTTGCGCGGGTCGGCGGTGGAGATGGCCTGCTCGGTCGGCTCGGCGAACGCCGACGCCTCCTTGAGGTAGTCGGGGTTGTCGTAGGTGGAGGCCCGCTTGCCGGCCGGCACCCGGGACCAGCCGAGCTGGGCGCCGACGAGTTCCTCGTACTTCTTGCCGGACGCCCAGGAGATGAACTTCCAGGCGTTGTCCTTCTTCTGGCTGGCCTGCTGGATGCTCCAGGACCAGGCGTAGAGCCAGCCCGAGCTCGCGGTCTTCTCGACCGGCGCGGCGACGTAACCGATCTTGCCCTTGACCGGCGAGTCCGGCGCCTCGAGCGAACCGGCGGCGCTGGTGGCGTCGTACCACATCGCGACGTTGCCCTGGATGAGGTTGTTGAGGCACTCGGTGAAGCCGGCCTGCGGCGCGCCGGTCTCGCCGTGCGCGCGGACCAGGTCGACGTAGAACTGGGTGGCCTGCCGGAACTCGGGCGCGTCGACCAGGGCGTTCCAGTGCTGGTCGAACCACGTGCCGCCGAAGGTGTTCACCACCGTGGTGAGCGGGGCGAAGATCTGGCCCCAGCCGGGCTGGCCGCGCAGGCAGATCCCGGCCATGCCGGGCTGCTTGTCGTCGATCTGCGCGGCGATGGCGGCGACCTGCTGCCAGGTCGGCTTCGCGGGCATCTGGACGCCCTGCGCGTCGAGGACGTCCTTGCGGTACATCAGGAACGAGGACTCGCCGTAGAACGGCTCGCCGTAGAGCTTGCCGTCGTCGGCGGTGAGCGACTTCGTCATCGGCGGCAGGATGTCCGCCTGCGCGAACGCGGTGTCGGCGGCGACGTAGGAGTCCAGCGGGGCGATCCACTCGCTCCGCGCGTAGATCGGGATCTCGAAGTTGCTGAGCGAGGCGACGTCGTACTGGCCGGCCTGGCTGGAGAACTCCTGGCTGATCTTGTCGCGGACGTCGTTCTCCGGCAGGACGGTGAAGTTGACCCGGATGCCGGTCTCGGCGGTGAAGTTGTCTGCCGTCAGCCGCTGCAGGTCGATCATCTGCGGGTTGTTGACCATCAGCACGTCGATGTTGTTCACGTCGTCGGACCCGCCGCCGCCACCGCCCCAGCCCGCGCATCCGGCCAGCGCCATCACCAGCAGCAGCGCCGCGGCGGCGCTGACGCGTGCTCGAGACATTGGGCCTCCCCGGCGAGGCGGAACGAAACACGACATCTGTGACGCCGGTTACACAACCGACCCCAGTAGATGCCTGTGATTGACACAATGTCAACTACACGTCACACGATGTTAGATATGTGAGTATCGAAATCAGCCGACACGTCCTCAGGCGACCCGCGCGGACCGGCCCCGGACCGAGACGACGTCGCCGGGATGCAGCTGCCGGCCGCGCCGGGTGTCGACCTCGCCGTTGACCGTCACGTCACCGATCGTGATCAGCACCTTCGCCTCGCCCCCGGTGTCTATGAGGTCGGCGAGCTTCAGGAACTGTCCGAGTCTGATCATGTCGCTGTCGATCGGCACGTCACGCATGCCGACCATCATGCCGAACTCGGGAAAAGAAAGTTGCGAGCGGTTGAACCATTCCGGCGCGAGAGCCGAACTACCCCTCGTGAGGCATCTCGAGAAGCACCGCCGGGCGGGCGTACTGGCCGCCGCCGTCGCCGCGGGTGTGCTGTGTGCGGCGTCCCCCGCCGCCGCCGACGTGACGGTCAGCCCGCCGAGCGCCCCGCAGGGCGGCGGCGCCGACGTGACGTTCCGGGTGACCAACACCGCCAAGAGCGCGATCACCAGGTTCACGGTGCGGCTCCCCGCGGACCTGCCGGTCGCCGAGGTCTATCCGCTCTCGGTGGACGACTGGGCGCCGCAGATCGTCAACAGGTCCCTCGACCAACCGATGCTCGGCCTGCACGGCAACAGCCAGGTCGACGAGACCGCCTCGGAGATCACCTGGATCGCGATGCCCGGCAAGGCGCTCGCGCCGGGCCGATCGGCGGAACTGACGGTCGCCATGGGCCCGATGCCGGCGTCCCCGCTGATGAGCTTCACGGTCAAGGCGACCTACGCGGACCCGGCCAAGGGCGCGGCCATGCCGCCGGCGGTCCTCACGCTCACCCCCGCCGCGGCGGGCCAGGAGGCGGCCGGACACGGCCACTCCGGCACCGACCCGGCGGCCTTGGACCCCGCCACCCTGCAGGCCATGCTCGACGCCGATGACGGCCCGGGCTTCTGGACCATCGCCGGCTGGGTCGTGGCCGCACTCGCCGCGGCCGCCGGCGTGATCGCGGTGCTGCGTTCCCGCCGCCCGCGCCGAGAACCGGCCGGCGAGCCGGCCGAGGCGAAGGACGAGGACGCCAAGGAGCTGGTCGGCGCGGCGAAGGCGCCGCGGGTGACCTCCTGGAGCTACCAGGACGGTCCCTCCGAGTGACAGACGTCCCGCGCAGGTGGGCGCGGGTGTGTCGTGCTGATGCGCGTGGGGCGCGGAACACGACCGGCGGGTGGGGTCAAGGGCAAGACCCACGACCTGCATAGAGCGGGGCGGGAAGGTTCGGCTTCCCGCCCCGCTCAGCCTTTTCCGTCAGCTATACCGAGACCGTGCGAGGGGTCTTGAGCGCGTCGATGATTTCGGCCAGGACCCGGGGCGAGTCCTCGTGCGGGACCTGGCAGGTGCCGGCCGCCAGGTGACCGCCGCCCCCGTAGCGGAGCATCACCTCGCCGATGTCGACCGGGGACGAGCGGTCGAGAATCGACTTGCCGCAGGCGAAGACCGTGTTGAGCTTCTGCCGGCCCCAGATGATGTGCACCGACACCCGGGCCTCGGGGTAGAGCGCGTACACCATGAAGCGGTTGCCCGCGTGGATCGTGTCCTCCTCGCGGAGGTCGACCACGACCACGTCGCCGTCGACGTGGCTCACCCGGCGCAGCTGCTCCACGAACATCGCCGAGCAGTCGTGGTACAGCTCCGCACGCTCCTTGACGTCGCGCAGTTCGAGGATCTCCTCCACGCCCTGCAACTGCAGGCAGGCGTCGATGAGCAGCATCATGAGCTGGTAGTTGGAGATCCGGAACTCGCGGAAGCGGCCGAGGCCGGTGCGGCTGTCCATCAGGAAGTTGAGCAGCGTCCAGCCCTGCGGGTTGAGGATGTCGTCGAGGGAGTAGTCGGCGGAGTCGGCCTGGTCGACGGCGCGCATGAGCTCGTCGGAGATCTCCGGGAAGCGCTCGTGCCCGCCGTAGTAGTCGTAGATGACCCGCGCCGCCGAGGGCGCGTCGGGATCGATGACGTGGTTGGACCGGTCGCCCTGATTACGCAGAGTCTCGGAGTGATGGTGGTCGAACACCATGTGGGCGCCCGGCGCGAACGGCAGGTTGGTCAGGATGTCACGCTCTGTGATGGCGGTCACGCCGTCCTGCACGTCCTTCGGGTGCACGAAGGTGATGTCGTCGATCATGTCGAGCACGCGCAGCAACACGGCGCAGACGAGACCGTCGAAGTCGCTGCGGGTCACGAGCCGGTACTTCACGAGCAATCTCCCTCTGCCGATTGGCACCTTACTCCCCAGTTTGCCACTTTTGCGGCTATGGCCCTGGCCGCATCGGCGTACGGGTTTGATCCGGCGTCCCTCGCGCTGCGTAAAGTTCACACGGAAGCTCACGTACGCGGCTCGGAGGAAGACCTGACGATGGACACCGTTCCCCAGCTCGCACAGGACCGCAACGCCCCGCCCGCCACCCTGGTGATCTTCGGTGCGTCCGGCGACCTCACCCGCCGCAAGCTGCTGCCTGCCGTGGAGAGCCTCGCCCGGCACAACCGGCTGCCCGGCGAGTTCGCCCTCGTCGGCGTCGCCCGCACGCCGATGGAGGACCAGCAGTTCGCCGAGAGCGCCCTCGGCAGCCGAAGCCTCGCGGACAAGCCCCAGCTGCAGGGCGGCATTCGGTACGTGTCGGGCGGCTACGACAACCCGGACACCTACAAGCGTCTGTCCGAGGTGCTCGACGAGCTGGACACCACCCGTGGCACGTCCGGCAACCGGATCTTCTACCTCTCCACCCCGGCCGAGGCCTTCGAGCCGGTCATCAAGGGTCTCGCCGGCGCCGGGCTGAACCACGCCCGGGAGGGCTCCTTCGCCCGGCTCGTGATCGAGAAGCCCTACGGCAACGACCTGCGGACCGCGAACGAGCTGGACGGCATCGTGCACGCCGCCTTCGACGAGCCGCAGGTCTTCCGCATCGACCACTACCTGGGCAAGGACACCGTCCAGAACGTGCTCGCGCTGCGCTTCGCCAACGCGATCTTCCAGCCCATCTGGAACCGCTCCTGGGTCGACCACGTGCAGATCACCGTCGCCGAGACGCTCGGCGTCGGCACCCGCGGCGGCTTCTACGAGCACGCCGGCGCGATGCGCGACATCGTGCAGAACCACGTGCTGCAGGTCCTCGCGCTGGCCCTGATGGAGCCGCCGGCGTCGTTCGACGCGGAGGGGCTGCGCAACGAGAAGGTCAAGCTGCTGCAGGCGATCCGGCTGCCCACCAACCGCGACATCGCCGACCTGGCGGTCCGCGGCCAGTACACCCGCGGCGGCACCCGCGAGGACCTGATGGCCGGCTACCGCGACGAGGCGGGCGTCGACCCGCTGTCGCGCACGGAGACGTACGCGGCCATGCGGCTCAACGTGGACAACTGGCGCTGGGCCGGCGTGCCGTTCTATGTGCGTACCGGAAAGCGGCTGCCCGCCCGGGTCACCGAGGTCGCGCTGCAGTTCCAGCGGCCCCCGCACCTGCCGATCCCGACCAACCAGCTCACCGAGCTGGACGCGGACGCGCTGATCCTGCGGATCCAGCCCAACGAGGGCATCTCGCTGCGCTTCGGCGCCAAGGTCCCGGGTCACTCGTTCCGGGTGCGCACCGCGAGCATGGACTTCTCGTACGAGCAGACGTTCCGCGAGGAGTCGCCGGAGGCGTACGAGCGGCTGCTGCTCGACGCGTTGCTCGGCGACCCCACGCTGTTCATCCGCACCGACGAGGTCGAGCAGTGCTGGCGGATCGTCGACCCGATCATCGAGCACTGGAAGAACGACAATTCGCCGATCCCCACCTACGAGGCCGCCTCCTGGGGTCCGACCGACGCCGACCGGCTCATCGGCCGCAGCGGCCGCAAGTGGCGCAACACCGTCTGAGCGGCTACTTCGCCGATCGGGCCTTCACCACGTCGAGGGCCCGGTCGGCGTGCTCGTTCATGTTCCGCTCGCTGTGCACGACCTCCAGCACCGTACGGTCGGTGTCGATCACGAACGTCATCCGCCGGATGCTCAGCGGGCCGAGCGGCAGCTTGCGCTTCACCCCGTAGGCCTCGGCGACCTTGCTCTCCGCGTCGGAGAGCAGCGGATAGTCGAATCCGTGCAGGTCGGAGAACTTCTTCTGCTTGTCGACGCCGTCCCGGCTGATCCCGATCCGCTGCGCGCCGGCCTCCGCGTACTCCGCGGCGAGGTTCCGGAAGTTGCAGGCCTCGGCGGTGCAGCCGCTGGTCATGGCGGCGGGATAGAAGAAGAGGACCACCGGGCCGTCGGCGAGCAGCGTGCTCAGCCGCCGCGAAGTGCCGTCCTGGTCGGATAGTTCGAAGTCGGGGGCGATGTCACCCTTGTCTATGCTCATTTGATCAAGGTACCGCGACCGGATTCTGCCGGCGACCGAGTCCTCGCCTAGGGTGGAGACACCCACCGGCATCGTCCCCCCGACCCCAACCGGCCGACCCCTGCCCGCCCCCGAGGAAAGTGACGCCGCCATGCAGGTCTCGGTCGCGCATCACCCACCCAACACTGCCGTCCTGACGCTGCGCGGCTCCCTCGACATCGACACCGCGCCATCGCTCAAGGCCAACCTCAGCCGGCTCGTCGAGCGTCCGGCACCCCGCATCGTTGTCGACCTCTCCGGCCTCGACTTCTGCGACTCGATGGGCGTCGGCGTCCTGGTCGCGGCGCACGGCCGGGCCATGGAACGCGGCGGCTGGGTCCGGCTCGCGGCGCCGTCGGGATTCCTGCGCCGCCTGCTGGTCACCCTCGGGCTGACCGACTACCTGTCGCTGCACGCCGACGTCACCACCGCGCTCAGGGAATGAGCGGGGGCGCCCCGGAACCTCCGGGACGCCCCCTCGCCCTGCCGAAACGTCAGCTGGTGACGCCGAACACGATCCGGCCCAGCGTGTCCTCCGTGCCGATGAAGCCCTCGGCCGGGCTGAACTGGCTGTCGCCGAAGTCGACATCGACGTCGTCCGCGGTGCCGCCGACGCCGTCCGGTCCGACGCCGAAGAGCACGTCGAAGTTGGCGCCGCCCGAGTCCATCAGGTTGGGCGTGGCGTCGGCGTTGTCGGTGTGGAAGTTGCCGAAGAAGTGGCCCGCCTCGTGGGCGGTCACGTTGCCGACCGCCTGGCCGACGAAGGCGACCCGGTCGCTCGCGTCGGTCAGGTAGGTGTTCAGCGAGGCCGGGCCGCCGGCCGCGTCACTGAGCACGTCCTGCAGCACCAGGGCGGTCTCCTCGGTCTCGAAGTTGCCCGGGTCGATGCTCTGCGCGATGCCGATCGTGTCGACCCCGGACTCGTCGATCGTGCCGCCGACCACGATGCGGCTGACGTTCTTCTGGCCCCACGGGTCCGCGTCGTCCTTGCTGTTGAGGATCTTCAGCTTGAACCGGTTGTTGAGACCGCTGTCGATCAGATCCCGCTTGATGTTCTCGGTGACGCTCGCGACGACCGCGTCGATCACCTCGTCCTCCTGCACCCGGGGGATGCCCCAGTGCGCGAGGAAGGCGGAGAACGGGCTGAGCTGCACGTTGCCCGTGCCGCCGAAGACACCCGTGTTGACCCGGGCGCCGTCGAAGTCCAGGAACAGCGTCTGCGTGGGCTTGGCACCCTGCAGGACCGGGCGGTACGCCTCGACGGTGATGTCGTAGGAGCCGCTGCCCCGGGCGACGCCGATGTAGTGCCAGCCGGCCTTGGTCGCCACGTAGTCGGTGGCCGCGTTGCCGCCACCCGGCAGCAGCGAGTCCATCGGGTAGATGAAGCTGGCGTCCTGATCGGAGCCGTGCACCTCACGCGGCACGGTGTCGTAGACCGTGAGGTACGCCGCGGAGCCCTTCACCGAGGCGCCGAGCACGTCGCCGGCCTTGAGCTTGACCGCGAAGAAGTCGGTGTCGTCGGAGGCCGCCGAGATGGTGACCGTGTAAGGGCCCTCGCTCGCGCCGCCGTCACCGCTGGCCGGGTCGAACGGGTCGGCCGGCAGGCCGCTGTAGGCGGCGACGATCGCGTAGAAGGTGCCGGTGGCCGGAACCTTGTACTGCAGCAGGCTGTCGAAGCCGCCGCCCGAGTCGTCGTTGGAGGCGACGATCGTGCCGTCCGGCTTATACAGCGCGACCAGCGTGTCCAGGGCGCCGGTCGGGGTGGCGGTCTGCACCTTGACGACCTGGCCGGCGGTCGCCTGCAGCTTGTAGAAGTCGAAGTCGTTGGTGGCACCGGCGGCCGAGCCGTGCGGGCCGTCGCCGATCACGGCGTTGGTGACGATCCCGGCCCGGACCGTGCCGATGCCGGTGTCGCCGGCGAGCGTGATGGACCCGTCGTCCTCCGGGTTGGGCGCCCGGGTGACCGGGGTGACCACCTCGGGGTCGAGCGAGCCCAGGACGCGGATCGCGGGGTTCTGCGCCGACCCGGTGCCGAAGCCCTTGATCAGCTGGGCGGACGCGGGGTCGTCGTTGGAGCCGCGGGTGCCGTCCGGCTCGTCCTCGTCGACGACCACCGCGGCCGCGGCGGCCTTCGCCGCGGCGGCGGGCGTGCCGGCCAGGGCCTTCAGGCGGGCGGCGGCCTTCGCCGACGCCTGCTTCTTCAGGTACGTCGCCCAGCCGCTGTAGTCGGCCTTGGACGCGTCGGGCAGCAGGGACAGGAACGGGTTCGGCCCGGACGGCTTGGCGCCCGGTGCCGCCTTGGCCGCCACCGGCAGCCCGGCGTCGATGGACGCCTGGTCGGCGGGGCTCAGCCCCGGATCGGTCTGGAGTGGAGCGGCCGGCGCGGCGCCCGCGGTGAGCGCAACGAGTCCGAGCACGACTGCTCCGACGGTCGCGATGCTTCGTCGCATCAGTGATCCCCCTTCAGCGCGTCCGGGCCCCCCGCCGCGGACGGCAATTGGGACGCTACTGAAGGTGTCGATCAATATCTAGGGCTGTCGATGAGCTGTCACAGGTGTTAGCGACGTGCGCATACGCCGATATCACCGGGCATGCCGCGATCGGCAGCCGGACACATCGGTCCACAAAGGTGGGTAAAACGCTCCTGCCGGTCGACCGCCGGTCGAGCGGGACCTACACGGTGCCGCGGACCTTTTCCAGGGCGGCGACCGCCGCGCCCCGGGCGCCGGCCATGTCGAGATCCGGCACCAGCGCGAACGTCGCCGCCGCGAGCTGCTCGGCGCGCAGCTGGGTGTGCTCGCGGACCGTGCTCAGGAACCACTGGCGGAAGTGCGGTGCCGCCTCGACCACGCCGCCGCCGAGGAAGTACGCGGACGGATCGGTGAAGTTCGCCGCGATCGTGAACAGCTTGCCGATCGCCTTCGCCTGCTGGCCGAAGACCGCGAGCGCGAGCGGGTCCTCCCGCTCGCCGTAACCGCGCAGCAGCTTCGCCGCCTTCTTGATCGACTCCTGGGCCAGCGGGTGGTCGGGGAACCGGGTCAGCCAGTACGGCAGCAGGTTGTTGGTGATGCCGGTCAGCGACGCGATGCTCTCCACGTCACCCTCGAAGCCGCAGTTGCACCGCGGCACCGGCTGGCCCTCCTCCAGCACGCCGTGCAGCGGGATCTGCACGTGGCCGAGCTCGCCGGCCATGCCGACCGCGCCGCGGACGACCTTGCCGTCCTCCACCACGCCGCCGCCGAGCCCGGTGCCCACGATCGCCGCCACGGACGAGCGCTGCGGCGCCTCGGCGCCGAAATGCCGGTGGTGCGCGTAGAGCGCCGCGGCGTTGGCGTCGTTGTTGTAGATCACCGGCAGGCCGATGCGCGCCTCGAGGGCGCCGCGGATGTCGAAGTCGTGCCAGGAGAGCTGGGAGAAGTTCGTCGAACCCTGCGAGGAGATCACCCCGGCGGCGCTGGCCGGGCCCGGCGTGTCCAGGCCGACCGCGCGTACCAGGGTCATCGGCGTGCTGGTCAGCGCGAGAATGCCGTGGAACGCCTCGGCGAGCTGCTCGACCGCGGCCTTGGGTCCCTCGGTCACCAGGCTGGGGCTCTCCACCATCTGATCGACGAGGTACTGGCCCGTCGCGTCCAGGACGGTCGCATTGTTGCAGGTGCCGCCGTTGTCGAGGCCTACCACTACCCAGGACGCCGGGGTCCGCACCACATCGATCTGATCCACAGGCCTGAGCGTACGTCCGTACACGCCGGTAGGCGACGGGTGCCGGGGGATTGCGGATAGGTTGCTTGCCGCCGAATGCCCGCCGAACGGGCGGGAACGGGCCGAAGTCCCCGGTATGACGACGAAGCCCGCGCCGACCCGCCGCGCCGTTCTCGGCGGCGCCGTGGCCGTGGCCGCGACCGCCGCCGGGGGCCTGACCCTCGACGCGGCCCTGGCCCTGCCCGCCACCGCCGCGACCTCGGCGCCGGCCGGCCTCGTCTCCGCCGATCCGCTCGCGCACCTGCTGCGCCGGGCCACCTTCGGCCCGACCCCGGCGGCCCTCGCCGAGATCACCGAGCTCGGCGCGGCCGGCTGGCTGGACCGCCAGTTCTCCCCCGCGAACATCGACGACGCCGCGCTGGAGAAGCTGCTGACCCGCCTCCCGCTGGCCGGCGCGAGCATCGCGACCGTCCGGGCCAAGCTGCCGGTTCACTCGTACGAGGCCTTCGGTCAGCTGGGCCGGGCCGCGATCGCGCGGGCCGTCTGGAGCAACCGGCAGCTGTTCGAGACCGCCGCCGCCTTCTGGGCCAACCACCTGCACGTCGCCGCGCCGTCCAGCGGCGGGTGGGACAGCCGCGCCGACTACGACGCCTCGGTGATCCGCAAGCACGCGTTCGGCCGCTTCGCGGACATGCTCGTCGCCGCGGCTCGGCACCCGGCGATGCTCACATACCTGGACAACCGGTCGTCGACCAAGGCGCTGCCGAACGAGAACTACGCCCGCGAGCTGATGGAGCTGCACACCGTCGGCATGATCTACAGCGAGGCGGACGTGCAGGCGGCGGCGCGGCTGCTCACCGGGCTGACCGTCGGCACCGACGGCACGTACGCCTACGCGGCGGCCAGGCACGCCACCGGCGCCGTACGGATCCTCGGCTTCGGCCACGCGAACGCCACGGCCGAGGGCGGCGAGGCGGCCGCGCTGGCGTTCCTCGGCTACCTGGCCCGGCACCCGGCGACCGCCGAGCGCCTCGCCACCCGGCTGTGCACCCGTTTCGTCGCCGACGAGGCGCCGGCGACGCTGGTCGCCAAGCTGGCGAAGGTGTACCTGGACAACGACACCGCGATCGTGCCGGTGCTGCGGGCCCTGTTCACCTCGCCCGAGTTCGCCGCGTCGATCGGGCAGAAGGTCCGCACGCCGTTCGAGGACCTGGCCGCGACGGTCCGCGCGCTCGGCCTGGGCCCGGAGACCTCGGGCGTCAAGGCGCTCGACGCGCTCTACAACAACCTGGTCAACGCCGGGAACGCGCCGTTTCGCTGGAGCCCGCCGAACGGCTACCCGGACGTCGCGGCCGCCTGGGCCTCGCCGTCCGCGTTCGTGCTGCGCTGCAACGGCCACCTGAACCTCGCCACCGGCTGGTACCCCAGGCAGCTCACCCGCCCCGCCGACCTGCTCAAGGCGCTCGTGCCGAGCCTGCCCGCGACCTACGGCGCGCTGGTGGACGCCCTGGCCCGGCGCCTGGTCGGCACCGCGCTGCCCGCCGACCACGTCGCCGCCGTGCTAAGCGTTGCCGGGAAGCTGCCGACGAGTCCTCTGACCAGCAAAGACACGTCGGTGGCCGGGAGCCTGCCGTATTTCGTCGCCCTCGTGCTTGATTCGCCCACTTTCCAGCTGAGGTGAGCACCATGACCGCACAGGCGTGCTGCGACGAGAACCGCCGGTTGCTGACCCGCCGCGGGATCCTGGGCCGGGGCCTGGCCGCCGGAGCCGCCGGCGCCCTGGCCGGGCTCGCCGGCGAGGGGCTGTCGACCCGGATGGCCTTCGCGGCCGGCGGGTACACCGGCGACACGCTGGTCGTGCTGTCGCTGCGCGGCGGATTCGACGGACTGTCGGCGATAGCGCCCATCGGCGACCCGGACTACTACCGGGCCCGCCCGGCGATCGCCCTGCCGAAGAGCCAGGCCATCGGCGGCGACGCCATGTTCGGCCTGCATCCGGCGCTGGCGCCGCTGCTGCCGATGTGGAAGGGCGGCAACCTGGCCGCGGTGCACGCCGTCGGCCAGCCCAACCCGACCCGCTCGCACTTCGCCGCGATGGAGGAGATGGAGCGCGCGGCCGCCGGCACGTCGGTGCGCAGCGGCTGGCTGGACCGGATGCTCGGGGTGACCGGCGCGACCGGCCCGCTGGCCGGCGTCTCGCTCGGCAGCGCGATGCCCGCCCGGCTCTTCGGCGGCCCGTCCGCCGACATCTCGATGGCCGGCATCGACGACCTCGCGCTGGCCGGCGAGAGCGCCAGACGCCCGATGGCCGCCGCGCTGCGCAGGATGTACGCCTCGGCGCCCGCCCCGCTGGCGGCGCCCGCCCAGGCGGCGGACTCCGCCCTGACCGCGACGGCCCGGCTGCGCGCCACGACGTACGCGCCGGCCAACGGCGCCGCCTACCCGTCGACGCCGCTGGGCGCCGCGCTGCGCGACGTGGCCCGCATGATCAAGGCGAAGGCGGGTCTCGCCGTGGCCGCCGTCGACTGCGGCGACTGGGACATGCACGAGGGCCTCGGCACCGCGGTCAAGGGCCAGCGCATGTACGACAACCTGCTCGAGACGGCGAACGCCCTGGCGGCGTTCGCGGCCGACCTGGGCCCGTCCGGGATGGCGGGCGTGACGCTGGTGACGGTGAGCGAGTTCGGCCGCCGGGTGGCGGAGAACGGATCCCGCGGCGCCGACCACGGGCACGGCAACGCGATGCTGCTGATGGGCGGCGGGATCCGGGGCGGCAAGGTGTACGGAAACTGGCCGGGCCTGTCCGCGGGCGCCCTCGTCGCCGGCGACCTCGCCGCGACCACCGACTACCGCGCGGTGATCGGCGAGATCCTGCAGAAGCGCTGCGGCCTCGGGTCGCTGTCGGGCGTCTTCCCGGACGTCTCGCCGGCGTCGTTCGGCCTGGCCGCCGCCCGCTGACCGGTCGGCGCCGCCACGGATTGAGCGAGGGACCCCGGCGCGGCCGCCGGATTCGACGGCCGCGCCGGGGTTCGAGGTCAGCGAGAAGCGCCGGCGCGGCGCTTGCTCCAGACGTCGAACGCGACTGCCGCGAGCAGGACCGCGCCCTTGACGAACATCACCGTCTCACTCTGCGCCCCGATCAGGGACATACCGTTGTTGATCACACCCATGATCAGGCCACCCGTGATGGCGCCGACGACCTTGCCGACGCCGCCCTGCACCGCCGCGCCGCCGATGAAGGCCGCCGCGATCGCGTCCAGTTCGAACTGGTTACCGGCCGTCGGGTTGGCCTGGTTGAGCCGGCCCGCGAAGATGACGCCGGAGAGCGCCGCCAGGACACCCATGTTCACGAAGATCCAGAAGATCACCGACTTGACCTTGACGCCGGACAGCGTCGCCGCCTGCAGGTTGCCGCCGACCGCGTAGATCTGCCGGCCGAAGACGACCCGGTTGGTCAGCAGCGAGTACGACAGCACCAGGAAGGCCAGCAGCACCAGCACCCAGGGCAGGTTCTTGAACCGGGCCAGCTGCGTGACGACGGCGATGACCAGCAGCGACGACACCAGGATCTTGCCGACGAACAGCGGCATCGGGTCGACGGCCTGGCCGTACTGCGCTCGGCCCGAGCGGGTGCGCCACTGGGTGAAGACGATGCCGCCGACCGCGACCACGCCGATCAGCAGGCTGAACAGGTCAGCGCCGCCGAGCGCGCCGAGGCCGACGTTGCCCAGGTAGCTCTCGGTGAAGCCGGTCGACATCGTGCGCACCGGGTCCGGGAACGGGCCGATGCCGCGGTTGCCGAGGACCCACAGCGTCATCGCCCGGAACAGCAGCATGCCGGCCAGCGTGACGATGAAGGCGGGGATGCCGAAGTAGGCGATCCAGTAGCCCTGCCAGGCGCCGATGATGCCGCCGGCGATCAGCGTGATCAGCAGGGCCAGCGGCCAGGGCACGTCGTAGTTGACCATCAGGACCGCGGATATGGCGCCGCAGACCGCGACCACCGAGCCGACCGACAGGTCGATGTGGCCGGCGATGATGATCAGGATCATCCCGATCGCCAGGATCAGGATGTAGGAGTTCTGCACGATGATGTTGCTGATGTTCTGCGGCGCGAGCAGGTCACCGCCGGTGAGCACGGTGAACAGCACGACGATCAGGGCGAAGGCGATGTAGATACCGCTCTCGCGCAGGTTCAGGTTGAACCGGCGGGGCGAGTCCCCGGTCGGGCCGGCCGGTGCGCCCGGGGTCTCGGCCACCGCGAAGTCGGCGTTGGTGGGTGCGACAGACATCGCGGTTACTCCGTTCCCTTGGTCATGAGCGTCATCAGGTTTTCCTGAGTGGCCTCGTGCACCGGCACGTTGCCGGTGATCCGGCCCGCCGACAGCGTGTAGATGCGATCGCAGATGCCGAGCAGTTCCGGCAGTTCCGAGGAGATGACCAGGATCGCCTTACCTTCGTCCGCCAGCCGGTTGATGATCGTGTAGATCTCGTACTTGGCGCCGACGTCGATGCCGCGGGTCGGCTCGTCCAGGATCAGCACGTCGGGATTCGTGAAGATCCACTTGGACAGCACGACCTTCTGCTGATTGCCGCCGGAGAGCTTGCCGGTGATGCTCAGGAC
Organism: Actinoplanes sp. NPDC026623; assembly: GCF_040638275.1. Classification (NCBI taxonomy): domain Bacteria; kingdom Bacillati; phylum Actinomycetota; class Actinomycetes; order Micromonosporales; family Micromonosporaceae; genus Actinoplanes; species Actinoplanes sp. NPDC026623. The sequence continues at coordinate 33,705 of NZ_JBEZXZ010000043.1, forward strand.
GCTCGGCGCCTTGATGTTCATGCTCTTGCGGAACTCGCCCGCGACCTTGAACTCCTCGTTCTCGTCCACCCAGCCGCGCTTCGCGAGCTTGCCCATGGCCGCCGCGGAGATGTTGCGCTTGATGTCCTCGATCAGGTTCAGGCCGTACCGCTTGCGGTCCTCGGTCGCGTACGCGATGCCGTTGTCGATCGCCTCGCGCACCGAGCGCAGGCGGATCTCCTTGCCGTCCTTGATGAGCCGCCCGGTGATGCCGGTGCCGTACGAGCGGCCGAAGACGCTCATCGCCAGCTCGGTGCGGCCGGCGCCCATCAGCCCGGCCAGCCCGACGATCTCGCCGCGGCGCAGGCTCAGGTTGGCGTTGTGCACCAGGACGCGACCGTGCTGGGTGGGGCTGCGGACGGTCCAGTCCTCGATGCGCAACACCTCCTCGCCGATCAGGGACTCGTGCGGCGGGAACCGGTGGTCCAGGTCGCGGCCGACCATTCCGGAGATGATCTTGTCTTCGGAGACCTCGTCGGTGGCCAGGTCCATGGTGGTGATGGTGCGGCCGTCGCGCAGGATCGTCACCCGGTCGGCGATCGCCATGACCTCGTTGAGCTTGTGCGAGATGATCACGCAGGTGATGCCGTGGTCCCGCAGGTCGCGCAGCAGGCCCAGCAGGTGCGTCGAGTCCTCGTCGTTGAGCGCCGCGGTCGGCTCGTCGAGGATGAGCAGCCGCACCTCCTTGGAGAGCGCCTTGGCGATCTCCACGAGCTGCTGCTTGCCGACGCCGAGGTCGATGATCGGGGTGACCGGGTTCTCGCGCAGGCCGACCCGCTCCAGCAGCTGACCGGCGGCGTGGTTGGTGCGGTTCCAGTCGATCAGGCCACGGGTGGCCTGCTCGTTGCCGAGGAAGATGTTCTCCGCGATGGAGAGCTGCGGCGCCAGCGCCAACTCCTGGTGAATGATGACGATGCCGCGTTCCTCGCTGTCGCGGATGCCCCCGAACCGGCAGGCCTCGCCCTCGAACGCGATCTCTCCGTCGTAGGAGCCGTGCGGGTAGACCCCGGACAGGACCTTCATCAGGGTGGACTTGCCGGCGCCGTTCTCACCGCAGATCGCGTGGATCTCGCCGCGGCGTACGGACAGATTGACGTCCTGGAGCGCCTTTACCCCGGGAAACGTCTTGGTGATGTCCTGCATCTGCAGGATCGTGTCGCTCATGCTCATCCCCCAGGGTCGGCACGCGAAGGGCCCGGTGCCCGCCGCCGAGTTCTCGGCGGCGGGCACCGGCTCGGATCACTTCAGGTCCGACTCCTGGTAGTAGCCCGAGTCGACGAGCTCCTTCTTGTAGTTGGACTTGTAGACGATGACCGAGTCGAGCAGCTGCGCCGGAACGACCTTGACGCCGTTGTCGTAGTCCTTGTTGTTGTTCGTCTGCGGCGTCTGGCCCTTGAGGACCGCGTCGGCCATCTGCACGGTGGTGTCCGCGAGCTTGCGGGTGTCCTTGTAGATGGTCGCGAACTGCTCACCCGCGATGATCGACTTGACCGAGGCAACCTCGGCGTCCTGGCCGGTGACGATCGGGTAGGGCTGGCCGGTGGTGCCGTAGCCGTTGCTCTTCAGCGCCGACAGGATACCGATCGAGAGACCGTCGTACGGCGAGAGCACGCCGTTGACCTTGGCGCCGCCCTTGTAGGTCGAGGTCAGCAGGTCCTCCATGCGCTTCTGCGCGACCTCCGGCTTCCAGCGCAGGATGGCGACCTGCTTGAAGTTGGTCTGGGTGCTCTTGACGACCAGGGTCTTGGCGTCGATGTAGGGCTGCAGGACCGACATCGCGCCGTTGAAGAAGAACGTGGCGTTGTTGTCGTCCGGCGAGCCGGCGAACAGTTCGATGTTGAGCGGGCCCTTGGCGTCGCCCTTCGAGCCGTCCTCCTTCAGCAGCTTCAGGCCGACCAGCAGCGAGGTGGCCTGCTGCACGCCGACCTTGAAGTTGTCGAAGGTGGCGTAGTAGTCCACGTTCGGGCTGTCACGGATCAGCCGGTCGTAGGCGATGACCGGGATCTTGTTGTCCTTGGCCGTCTGCAGCTGCGTCGTGATCGCCGTGCCGTCGATGGAGGCGATGATCAGCAGCTTGGCGCCGCGGGTGATCTGGTTCTCGAGCTGGTTGACCTGCGTCGGGATGTCGTCCTCGGCGTACTGCAGGTCGACCTTGTAGCCCTTGGCCTCGAGCTGCTTCTTGAGGTTGTCGCCGTCGCCGATCCACCGCTCGGAGGAACGGGTCGGCATCGTCACGCCGATGAGCGCGCCGCTGCTGTCGGCAGCGCCCGCGCCCTCCTTGTCGGCCGTCTTCTCACTCGAACCGCAGGCGGCCAGGGCCACCGTCAGCGTCATGGCCGTGGCCACAGACGCGAGCCGGGTCAACTTCATCGTTCTCTCCTTGCGATGGGGGGTCGCGGACGCACGCGACGATGGAACTTTCCCGCACGTCCGCTCAGAAGTAAACAATCCTGAACACTGTTGTTAGCGGTGCGTTACATTTCACCGCTCTGGTGATCTACCTTGCGAACTGACGGTAATAAGCCTGGTTCCACCGCACCCGGTCGGCGAAGTCGTACGTGTTCGTGCGCTCGTCGATGAGCAGCAACTCGGTCTGCAGCATGGTGGCGAAGTCGCGCAGCGACTCCACCCCCACGCCCTGGGTGAGCACCGTGTGGTGCGGCCCGCCCGCGGTCAGCCACGACTCCGCCGAGGTGGCCAGCGACGGCGCCGGCTTCCACACGGCCCGGGCCACGGGAAGCTTCGGCAGCGGCTCGTCCGGCGCGGTCACCTCGATGGTGTTGGCGACCAGCCGGAAACGGTCGCCGAGGTCGACCATGCCGATCACCACGCCCGCGCCGGGTGCGGCGTCGAAGACCAGGCGCACGGGATCCTCGCGGCCGCCGATGCCCAGCGGGTGGATCTCGCAGGACGGCCGGGCCGCGGCGATGCTGGGGCAGACCTCGAGCATGTGCGCACCGAGGATCTTCTGCTCACCGGGGCCGAAATGGTACGTGTAGTCCTCCATGAAGGAGGTGCCGCGCCCGCTGCCCTCGCCCATCGCCTTGACGGCGGCGAGCAGGGCGGACGTCTTCCAGTCGCCCTCGCCGCCGAAGCCGAAGCCGTCGGCCATCAGCCGCTGAACGGCGAGGCCGGGAAGCTGGCGCAGGCCGCCGAGGTCCTCGAAGTTGGTGGTGAACGCCCCGAAGCCACCCTCGGTCAGGAACTGCCGCAGGCCCGCCTCGATACGCGCCGCGTAACGCAGCGAGGAGTGCCGCTCGCCGCCGCGGGCCAGCGCCGGGTCCAGCGCGTACGCGTCCGCGTACTCGGCCACCAGCGCGTCGATCTCGCCGTCCGGCACGGCGTCGACGACCGCGACCAGGTCGTTCACCCCGTACGTGTTGACGGAGACGCCGAACCGCAGCTCGGCCTCGACCTTGTCGCCCTCGGTGACCGCCACGTCCCGCATGTTGTCGCCGAAGCGCGCGAGCCGCAGGCTGCGCAGGCGCTGCACGCCGGCCGCGGCCCGGGCCCAGCCGTCGATGCGGGCCACCACGCCGGGATCGGCGGCGTGCCCCGCCACGGTCTTGCGGGCGACGCTCATCCGGGTCTGTATGTAGCCGAACTCGCGGTCGCCGTGCGCGGCCTGGTTGAGGTTCATGAAGTCCATGTCGATGGACGCCCACGGCAGTGCCTGGTTCAGCTGGGTGTGCAGGTGCAGCAGCGGCTTGCGCAGCGCGTCCAGACCGGTGATCCACATCTTGGCCGGCGAGAACGTGTGCATCCAGGCGATGACGCCGAGGCACGCCGGGTCGGCGTTCGCCTCGAGCATCACCGTGCGGATCGCCGCGCTGTCGGTGAGCACCGGCTTGCTGACGATCTCCGCCGAGATCCCGCCCGAGGAGGTCAGGAGCTGCTGGATCTGCTGCGACTGCGAGGCGACCTGGTCCAGGGTCTCGGGCCCGTAGAGGTGCTGGCTGCCGGTGAGGAACCAGATCTGGGGCTTCATCGGATGGACTCCTGTCCGTAGGCGTGCTGGTAGCGGTCGTAGAGGGCGTCGATGTCGGGCTGCGCGATGCGTACCGGCTCACCGAGCTGGCGCGAGATGTGCACGGTCCGGGCGACGTCCTCGCACATGACCGCCGCCTTGACGGCCGCCTTCGCGGTGGCGCCGACGGTGAAGACGCCGTGGTTGCGCATGAGGACGGCCGGCGAGCGGTGCCCCTCGAGGGTCTCGACGATGCCCCGGCCGATCGAGTCGTCGCCGATCAGCGCGAACGGGCCGATCGGGATCTCGCCGCCGAACTCGTCGGCGATCATCGTCAGCACGCACGGTATCGCCTCGCCGCGGGCGGACCAGGCGGTCGCGTACGTCGAGTGGGTGTGCACGACACCGCCGACGTGCGGGAGGTGCTTGTACACGTACGCGTGTGCGGCGGTGTCCGACGACGGGCTCAGCTCGCCGTCGACCAGGTTGCCCTCCAGATCCGTGACCACCATGTTGTCCGCGGTGATCTCGTCGTAGCGGACCCCGGAGGGCTTGATGACCAGCAGGTCGGCGCCGGGCACCCGGGCCGAGACGTTGCCGGCCGTCCAGACCACCAGCTCGTTGCGGGGAAGCTCGGCGTGCAGGTCCGCCACCTGCCGGCGGATCTGCCTGATCGCGTCCGTGAGAATCATGAGGAGACCGTCCGTCGCTGGATGGCACGCAGGTTGCGCATGACCCGGTTGGAGCCGCGCCCGAAGTAGTCGTGCAGCTTGGTGTACTCGGCGAACAGCTCGTCGTAGACGTCGGCGGCCCGCGGGTCGGGCCGGTACACCGCGGCCCGCTTGCGGCCCATCGCCGCCGCGGCCGAGCGCACGTCCGGGTACGCGCCCGCGGCGGCCGCCGCGTGGATGGCCGAGCCCAGCGCCGGGCCCTGCTCGGAGCCGATCACCGACAGCGGCATCCGGAGCACGTCGGCGTAGATCTGCATCAGCAGCTCGTTGCGCACCAGCCCGCCGGCGGCGATGAACTCGTTGATCGGCACCCCGGCCCGGCCGAACGTCTCGATGATCGTGCGGGTGCCGAAGGCGGTCGCCTCGATCAGCGCCCGGTAGACGTCCTCGGGCCTGGTCGCGAGGGTCTCGCCGATCAGCAGGCCGGAGAGCTCGTGGTCGACGAGCACCGAGCGGTTGCCGCTGTGCCAGTCGAGCGCGATCAGCCCGTGCTGGCCGGGCCGCTGCCGCGCCGCGAGCTCGGTCAGCCGCTCGTGGGTCAGCTCCGGGGCGAGGTGGCGCAGGTAGGAGGCGAAGATGTCGCCGACCCCGCTCTGCCCGGCCTCGTAGCCCCACAGCCCCGCGACGATGCCGCCGTCCACCACCCCGCACATCCCGGGCACCTCGACGATCTCGTCGCCGTTCACCACGTGGCACGTGGAGGTGCCCATGATGGCGACCAGCTGTCCGGGCTCGAGCGCCTGTGCGGCCGCGGCGGTGACGTGCGCGTCGACGTTGCCGACCGCGACCGCGATGCCCTCGGGCAGCCCGGTCCAGGCGGCGGCCTGCGCCGTCAGCGTCCCCGCCGCGGAGCCCAGCTCGCCGATCGGCTGGTCCAGCTTGTCGGCCACGAAGCCGGCGAAGGCGGGATTGAGCTCGGCGAGGAAGTCCGGCGCCGGGTAGTGCCCGTCCTGGCGGATGCCCTTGTAGCCGGCGGTGCAGGCGTTGCGCACGTACGCGCCGGTGAGCTGCCAGATGATCCAGTCGGCCGCCTCCACCCAGCGGTCCATCCGGTCGTAGATCTCCGGGTCCTCCTCGAGGACCTGCAGCCCCTTGGCGAACTCCCACTCCGAGGAGATCAGCCCGCCGTACCGGGGCAGCCAGGCCTCGCCACGCTTGGCGGCCAGCCGGTTGATCCGGTCGGCGTGCGGCTGGGCGGCGTGGTGGCGCCAGAGCTTCACGTACGCGTGCGGCCGGTTCGCGAACTCGGCGAGGTCGCTCAGCGGGGTGCCGTCGGCCAGCGTCGGGATCATGGTGCACGCGGTGAAGTCGGTGCCGATGCCGACCACCTGGGCCGGGTCGACGCCGGCGGCGCGCACCGCGGCGGGCACGGCCTCGCGCAGCACCTCGACGTAGTCACCCGGCACCTGCAGCGCCCAGTCGTGACCGAGCGGGGTGCCGTCGGGCAGTGCGTCGGTGAGTACGGCGTTCGGGTAGTCGTGGACGGCCGAGCCGAGCTCGGCGCCGTCGGCGACGCGGACCACGACGGCCCGCCCGGAGAGCGTGCCGAAGTCGACGCCGATCACATAGGTCTCGGACGGAGCGACGGGCATGAGTGATGTACCTCCGCGAAGGGGGATCCGACATGTCGCCCGCGTGGTCGCAGAGCGCGCATGCCAGGCGGCGTGGGGTCGAGTGTGAGCGCTAACATTTACGATGTCAACGGGTGAGCGGTTACAACGGGGCAACCTTGCCGAAACCGTTTTACGGCCGTCCGGCTACCCCGGCGGGGCCACGCTTGCGCGCTCGACCAGGGCCGGTGCGATGACGATGCGGTTCGGCGGCGTGGCCTCGTCGGCGATCTGCGCCAGCAGCAGGCCCAGCCCCGCCTGCGCGACCGCGTCGAAGTCCGGCCGGACGGTGGTCAGCGGCGGAATGAAGAACGCCGCCTCGGGCACGTCGTCGAAGCCGACGACGCTGACGTCGTGCGGCACCCGGCGGCCGTGCTCGCTGAAGGCGCGCAGCAGGCCCAGCGCCTGATGGTCGTTGGCCGCGAAGACGGCGGTGACCTCGGGCATCCGAGCCAGCATCCGCCCCGCGTCGTAGCCGGACGAGGCCGACCAGTCGGCGGTCACCAGCGGCGGGACCTCGGCGCCGGCGTCCTCGAGCGCGCGGCGCCAGCCCTCGATGCGCCACGCCGCGTCGTACCAGTCGACCGGCCCGGAGATGTGCCAGACCGTCCGGTGACCCGCGGCCAGCAGGTGCTCGGTGGCGGCCCGCGCGCCGACGGCCTGATCGACGGTGACGAGCGTGTGCGAACGCTGCGGATCGCCGTCGATCGTCACCAGGGGCACGCCGGCGGGCATGTCCTCGAGCGCGTCGTCGGCGGACTTGACGGGCGCGATCACCACCAGCCCGGCGACCCGCTGATCCAGGTGCCGCTCGACCGCGCCGGCGATCGACTCCCGGTCGAGGCGCCCGACGCTGCCGACGCTGACCGCGAAACCGGCCTCGGCGGCGGCCTGCTCGAACGCGGCCAGCAGCGAGGCGGGGCCGTAGAGGGTGCTGTTCTGCGCGACGATGCCGATCAGTTGCGAGCGGCCGGTGACCAGCGCCCGGGCGGCGCGATTGGGGCGGTAGCCGAGCTCGGCGATGGCGGCGCGGACCCGCAGGCGGGTCTGTTCGCGTACGTTGGGATGATCATTGAGGACCCGGGAGACGGTCTGGTGCGAGACGCCGGCCAGCCGCGCGACATCGGTCATGGCGGGACTGCGCGCTGCCTTGACGTCCATCGCCGCTCCTGTCCCCGTCCCGAGCCGTAGGCGCGGGCAATCCCGCACCATGGACCCGACGGTAATTGTTAGCGATAACAAGATCGGCGTCAACCTGCCCGTTCCCCCGTTCCGGGCCGCACCGTAGGCTCGGCGGAGATGGACGCAGCCCCGGATTCCCGGCAGAGCGACGGCGACGGCGTGCTCGGCACCGGCCGCGACGACGGCTTCGCCTCGCTGCGCACCGCCGCCCGGCCGCGCGCCGAGCGCTACGAACTCGGCCGCTCCCTTCGCGAGCGCTCACCGCGTACCGGTCTGGCCGACTGGCGGCCCCGGCCGGACCGGGCCGACCCGGTCCGCCAGCTGATCGACGCGCACGAGGGCCGGCTGCCCCGGCTCATCCCGGTGCGCGTCGGCCGCATGCTGGCCTCGCCGTACGCGTTCCTGCGCGGCTCGGCGAACGTCATGGCCGACGACTTCGCCGGCCTGCCGCACACCGGGATCACGCCGGTGATCTGCGGCGACGCCCACCTCGGCAACTTCGGTTTCTACGCCTCCCCCGAGCGCGAACTGGTCTTCGACCTCAACGACTTCGACGAGGCACACCCGGGCGCCTGGGAGTGGGACCTGCGGCGGCTGGTCACCAGCGTGTGGGTGGCCGGGCGGCAGAACGGCTTCCGCGAGCACGCCTGCGCCGACGCGGTGCGGCACTGCGTCGAGCAGTACCGCGAGCAGATCGGCCACCTCGCCGCGCAGCCGCTGCTCGCCCGCTCGTTCGCCGCCCTCGACGTCGACGACCTGCGCCGGGCGGCCACCAAGGCCGGCTTCCGCGAGGAGATCGAACGGGCCGCCCGCCGGGCCCGGCGCCGCACCAGCGACCGGGCGCTGCCCCGCTTCACCGAGCAGCGCGACGGCACGGCCCGGCTGGTGCAGGAGCCGCCGCTGATCACCCGGCCGAGCGACCGGGAGTACGCGCACCTGGCGGCGGCGCTCGACGGCTACCTGAACACGCTCCCGCCGCACTGGGCGCGCATCCTGGCCGGCTACCGGATCGTCGACATCGCGCACAAGGTGGTCGGGGTCGGCTCGGTCGGGCTGCGGGCCTACGTGGCGCTGTGCGAGGGAAGCAGCGCGGACGACGTGGTGTTCCTGCAGCTCAAGCAGGCCCGCCGGTCGGTGATCGCGAAGCACCAGCACGGCAGCGTCGCCTGGCACCGCCACCAGGGCCAGCGGGTGGTCGAGTATCAGCAGGCGCTGCAGACGGTCAGCGACCCGCTGCTGGGCTGGACCACCGTCGGCGAGCTGCAGTTCTACGTGCGGCAGTTCCGCGACATGAAGGGCGCGATCCTCGTCGAGGACATCAACGCGGCCGCGCTCGCCGACTACGCCGGCATCTGCGGCTACCTGCTCGCCAAGAGCCACGCCCGGACCAGCGGCGCGTCGATGATCGCGGGCTACATCGGCGGCAGCGACAAGCTCGACGACATGCTCGCCCGCTTCGCCCGCACGTACGCGGACCAGGTAGAGAGCGACCATCAACGCCTGGTGGACGCCGTGCGCCAGGGCCAGCTACCTGCGGAGGTCATCTCGTGAGTGGTCATCTGTCGCTGTCCGCGGCACCGGTGTGCGAGTTCTGGACCGAGCGGCACCTGTGCACGCTCACCACGCTGCGCGCCGACGGGTCGCCGCACGTCGTGCCGGTCGGCGCCACCGTCGACCCGGACGCCGGGCTGCTGCGGATCATCGCCTCCCGCGGCTCGGCGAAGGTCCGGCACGTCCTCGCGGGCGGCGACCGGGTGGCGGTCTGTCAGGTGGAGGGCCCGCGCTGGAGCACGATCGAGGGCAAGGCCGTGGTCCGCGACGACCCGGACTCGGTCGCCGAGGCCGTCCGCCGGTACGCCGTGCGCTACCGGCAGCCGCGCCCCAACCCGGAACGGGTGGTGATCGAGGTGACGATCGCCAGGGTGCTCGGTTCGGCGAGCCTCGGCGCGCCCCGGTAGGCCCGCCGGCTCTCGCCCGGCGCTCGCGGCCCGGTCGATTGGGGTCTACCGTTGATTTCCGTGGCAGACCTGAGTCCCGATCATCGCGACGTCGTGGCCGTTGGTGCCTCGGCTGGCGGCGTCGAGGCGCTGCGCAGTCTCGTCGGCGGCCTTCCCCCGGACTATCCGGGCGCGGTGCTGGTGGTGCTGCACGTGCCGCGTGAGGGGCCGAGCGCGCTGGCGAAGATCCTCGACCGCAGCGGGCCGCTGCCCGCGACCACCGCGGTGGACGACGAACGACTGCACCACGGCCACATCTACGTCGCGCCGAACGATCACCATCTCATCGTTCTCGACGATCGCATCCGAACCACCCGCGGGCCGGCCGAGAACGGGCATCGCCCGGCGGTCGATCCGCTGTTCCGGTCGGTGGCCCGCGCGTTCGGCCCGCGGGCGGTCGGCGTGGTGCTCTCCGGCGCGCGCGACGACGGCGCGTCCGGGCTGGCGGCCATCGCCGCCCGCGGCGGCGCCACCATCGTGCAGGATCCGGCCGACGCGCTGTACCCGTGGATGCCGCAGGCGGCCATCCAGCGCGTCGCCGTCGATCACATCGCGCCCGCCGCCAAGATCGGCGGCATTCTCATTGGGATCACCGCCATGGATCTGCCTGACAGCCGCACGGACGCCGGCGACACCAGCGACGCCATGCTCGACGCGGAGGTGGCGATGGCCGGGCTCGCCGCGGTGACCAGCGACGAGCTGGCCACCCTGCCGGCCGGGTACGGCTGCCCCTCCTGCGGTGGCAGCCTGTTCGAGATCGAACAGGCCGGCCCGGTGCCGCGGTACCGGTGCCGGGTGGGGCACGCCTGGTCGCCGGAGAGTCTGCTGGACGAGCAGGCGATCGCGCTCGAGGGCGCATTGTGGATGGCCCTTCGGGCGCTGGAGGAGAAGTCCGCGCTGAGCCGCCGCATGGCCGTGTCCGGGCTGCGCCGGCAGTCGGGAACCGGATCGCGGTTCCGGGACATCGCCGAGGAGGCGGAATCGGCGGGTGCCACGATTCGCCGGCTGATCGCCCGGATCGGTTCGACCGGCGGCGCCGAGGCCGACACGGCGCCACCGCCGGGTTAGTGTGGACAGCTCATGCCATCCGGAAGGCGCTCCTTGGACTCCGTCGATCCCCAGTTCGAGTCGCTGCTCGCATACCTCAAGGAGGCCCGCGGCTTCGACTTCACCGGCTACAAGCGGTCGAGTCTCATGCGCCGGGTCAATCGCCGGATGGCACAGATCGGCCTCGCCGAGGACTATCCGGCGTACGGCGACTACCTCCAGGTGCACCCGGAGGAGTTCACCTTCCTGTTCAACACGATCCTGATCAACGTCACCGGATTCTTCCGTGATCCGGACGCGTGGGCGTACCTGCGGGCCGAGGTGGTCGAGCCGATGCTGGCCACCCGGGGGGTCGGCCCCATCAGGATCTGGTCCGCCGGCTGCGCCTCCGGCGAGGAGGCCTACACGCTGGCGATGATGCTGGCCGAGATCCTCGGTATCGACGCGTTCCGCGGCCGGGTCAAGATCTACGCCACCGACGTCGACGCGGAGCAACTCGCCGAGGCCCGCCAGGCCGTCTACGACGAACGCGCCATGCGCAGCGTGCCCGCCGACCTGGTGGAGCGCTACTTCGAACCGGTCGGCGACAGGTGGGTGTTCCACAAGGATCTGCGGCGCTCCGTGATCTTCGGGCGCAACGACCTCGTCCAGGACGCCCCGATCTCCCGGATCGACCTGCTGCTGTGCCGCAACACGCTGATGTACTTCAACGCCGAGACCCAGGCGAAGATCCTCAACCGGTTCCACTTCGCGCTGGCCGAGGGCGGCATCCTGTTCCTCGGCAAGGCCGAGATGCTGCTCAGCCACGGCAGCCTCTTCCAGCCGGTCGAGCTGAAACAGCGGATCTTCCGGCGGGTGTCCCGTCAGCTGCTGCCGGTCGGCCCGCAGTCGTCGGAGGCGGCCGGGGCGAGCGGCCACCCCGTGCACGGGCTCGACGGCCTGCGCAACGAGGCGTTCGCCGCGAGCCCCACCGCCCAGCTCGTGCTGACCTCGGACGGGCAGATCGCACTCACCAACCGCCAGCTCGAGCTGATGTTCGGCGTGTCGTCGCGCGACATCGGCCGGCCGTTCCGCGACCTCGACCTGTCGTTCCGCCCGGTTGAGCTGCGCAAATACGTCGAGCAGGCACAGCTCGAACGGCGGGCGCTGCGGATCGCCGACATCGAGTACCTCCGCTCCCCCGGCGACATGCTCTACCTCGAGGTGCAGGTGAACCCGCTGACCGGCAGCGACGGCAGCCTGCTCGGCGTGAGCCTGATCTTCCACGACGTGACCACGACCCGCCGGCTGCACGAGGAGCTCGAGCACACCAACCAGCAGCTCGAGGCGGCGTACGAGGAGCTGCAGTCGACGAACGAGGAGCTGGAGACCACCAACGAGGAGCTCCAGTCGACCGTCGAGGAGCTGGAGACCACCAACGAGGAGCTCCAGTCCACCAACGAGGAACTGGAGACGATGAACGAGGAGCTCCAGTCGACCAACGACGAGCTGCAGAGCATCAACGACCAGCTACAGGCCAGCACCACGCTGCTCGACGACGCCAACGTGTTCCTCGAGACCGTCCTGGCCAGCCTGCGCGCCGGGGTCGCCGTGGTCGACAGCGAGCTGCGCGTACGCGCCTGGAACCGGCGGGCCGAGGACCTCTGGGGCCTGCGCACCGCCGAGGTCCTCGGGCAGCACTTCCTCAACCTCGACATCGGGCTGCCGTCGGAACGCATCCGGCCCCTGCTGCGGTCCGCGTCGGCCCCCGACGGCAGCCCCGGCGAGATCACCCTGGAGGCGGTCAACCGGCGCGGCCGTACGATCGTGGTCCACGTCGCCTGCCGGCCGCTGCAGCACCAGCACGGCGGTGACACCAGGGAGGGGGCGATCGTCGTGATGGAATCCGACGAGGCCCAGTGAGCTCCCCGTTCGGGTTTGCGCCCGCCCGGAAGGGGCATGCAATCACAGGACGACGCGGCGCCGTTTAGGAGGTCTCCGGTGACGGTCGAGTGTGCGGTCGGTGATCTGGACGACGGGCTGGTCGCCCGGCTGTCCGGTCGGCTCGCGCTCGACGACACCGCCAAGGTCCGGGTCGACCTGCTCAAGTGCCTGGCGGAACAGCCGAGCGCCCTGTTCGTCGATCTCGGCGCCCTGACCGTGACCGACCCGCTCGCAATGTCGATCTTCCTGGCCGTAGTGCGGCAGGCCGCCCGGTGGCCCGGCATACCCGTCCTGTTCTGCGCGCCCGAGCCGGACACGGCCGCGCTGCTGGCCGGCGGCGCCTACCGGCGGCTCACCGCGTTCGACTCGATCGACGCCGCCCGCGACCACCTCGGCAACGGCGGCCACGGCCTGCCCGGCATCGTCGAGACCCTGCTCCCGCTCGCCGGTGCCGCCCGTCGCGGCCGCGACGTCGTCACCGACGCCTGCCTGCGCTGGGACCTGCCCGCGCTGATCGACCCGGCCAGCCTGATCTGCAGCGAGCTGATCAGCAACGCGGTCCACCACGCCGGCACCATGATGCAGCTCCGGATGTCGCTGAGCGCGGCCTACCTGCTCATCGCCGTCCGGGACGGATCCCCCGTCGAACCGCACCTGTCCGGCCCGGTCCCCGACGTGACGACGGTCCGGGGACGCGGCCTGCACATCATCGCGGCCACCGCGCACAGCTGGGGATCGGTGCCCGCCACCGACGGCAAGGTGGTGTGGGCCTCCCTCTCCATTTGAGTACGCGGCCCCATCCGCACCGGCCCCGACTCGGGAAAGCTCTGTGCGCATGACCCCCGCCTCCACCATGCGCAACCCCGCCGCCGCCCTGGCCGCCGCGACCCCGGCCGGCCGCGACCGCTACGTCGACCTCCTGCGGGTGGTCTCGCTCGGCGTCGTGATCGCCGGCCACTGGCTGATGGCCGTACCCGTCGTCGACGCCGGCGGCACCGCCCGGGTGACCAACGTGCTCGCCCTGGTGCCGGCGCTGCGCCCGGCGACCTGGCTGCTCCAGGTGATGCCGGTGTTCTTCCTGGTCGGCGGCTTCGCCCACGCGACGGCGCTGGCGTCGATCGCCCGGCGGGGCGGCGGCTACCCGGACTTCGTCCGCTCCCGCACCGCCCGGCTGCTGCGGCCCACCGCGGTCTTCGCCGGGATCTGGCTGGCGCTGGCCCTGGCGGCGGCCCTCGCCGGCCGGGACCACGGCCTGGTCCGGGTCGCCCTGCGTACGGTCGTGCAGCCGCTCTGGTTCCTCGGCGTCTACCTGGGCCTGGTGGCGCTGGCTCCGGCGATGTGGCGCCTGCACCGCCGGTTCGGCGCGGCCGTGCCGGCGGCGCTGCTCGCGGCGGCAGCGGTCGTCGACGTGCTGTGCCTGCACGGGCACCCCGGGGTGGCGGTGCTCAACCTGCTCATCGTCTGGGCCGGCGTGCACCAACTCGGCTTCCTGTACGCGGACGGCACGCTGCAGCGCGGCGGACGGCGGCTCGGCCTGCTGCTGGCCGGTGGCGGGCTGACCGCCGTCATCCTGCTCACCACCGTCGGCCCGTACCCGGTGTCGATGGTCGGCGTGCCCGGCGAGAAGATCTCCAACATGTCCCCGCCGACGGTCGCGCTGGCCGCGCACGCGGTGTGGCTCGTCGGCCTGGTGCTGCTGCTGCGGGAGCCGGCGACCGCCTGGCTGCGGCGGGCCCGGGTCTGGCGGGCGGTCGTGGCGGCGAACGGCCTCGCGATGACGGCGTTCCTGTGGCACCTGAGCGCGGCGTTCGTGGTGCTGGCGGCATTCGGCGGGCGGTCGGCGGGAGCGCCGGGCTCGGCCGGCTGGTGGGCCACCCGGCCGCTGTGGCTCGGCGCGGCCGCCCTGGTCACGGCCGTGCTGGTGTGCTGCTTCCGGCGCTTCGACACGGCCCGCCCGGCGGTGATCGCGCCCGGGCCGTCCGGGCCGGCGGCGGCCGGGTCGGCGCTGTGCACGCTCGGGGTGCTCGCGATCTCGACGGTGGGGTTCGGCGGGCTGCTCGAGGGGCGCACGGCGCAGCTCCTGACCGTGCCGGTCACGGCTCCCGTCGCGGTGGCGCTGGTCGCCCTGGGCGCGGGGCTGCTGCGTGCGGCGCCGCTGAGCCACCCGCGCCGGCCGTAACACCCGGCCCGCCACACCCGATGGCGGCCATGTGTCATGACGGAGGCGGACCGTCCCAGCCCGCAGGCCGCGACTCCCTCACAGGCCGGGACGCCCTCACAGATCGGACGCGCTCGCGGGATGCCCTCGCGGCTCGGACGGCCTCGCGGCTCGGACGGCCTCGCGGGTCGAACGGCCTCGCGGGTTGGACGCCCTCGTGGGTCGGACGCCCTCGTGGGTCGGACGCCCTCGTGGGTCGGACGCCCTCGTGGGTCGAGACGGCTCGCAGATCGGGACGGCTTGGGGTGCCGGGCGGCTCGCGGGTCGGTGAAATCGTCGGTGGTTGGCGGTAGCGTTTTGACGGTGAGCTGCTTGGAAGCGGATCCCGAGGTCGGCCGTCCCGAGGTGTCTCCGTCGCCCGACGGGACGGAGTTGCTGGAGGGCGCCCCCGTCGCGCTCGGCGGGCCCCGCGGGTTCGAGGTCACCCGGACCCTGCCCAACAAGCACCGGCGGATGGTCGGCGCGTGGTGCTTCCTCGACGCGTACGGTCCGCACGAGCTGGCCGGGTCGGCGGGCATGCGGGTCGGGCCGCATCCACACATCGGGCTGCAGACCGTCAGCTGGCTCGTCGCCGGCGAGATCCTGCACCGCGACAGCCTCGGCAGCCTCCAGGAGATCCGGCCGGGGCAGCTCAACCTGATGACCGCGGGACGCGGCATCTCCCACTCCGAGCAGACCCCGGCAGCGCACGGCGAGGTGCTACAGGGTGTGCAGTTGTGGGTTGCCCTGCCCGGCGCCGGCCGTGACGCCGCCCCCTCGTTCGCCCACCACCCGGACCTGCCGGTGGTCACGGGCGGCGGCCTGTCCGCCACCGTCCTCATGGGCGAGTTGGCCGGCGAGGTCTCCCCCGCCGCCTGCCACACGCCGCTCGTCGGCGCGGAGCTCACGCTGGCCGCCGGCGGCGGCGCGACGCTGCCGCTGCGGCCGGACTTCGAGCACGCGGTGCTGGTGCTCGACGGGGCCGCCACCGTCGACGGCGCGAGCGTCGCGCCCGGCCCGCTGCTCTATCTCGGCCCGGGCCGGTCGCGGCTGCGGCTGGAAGCCGGTCCGGAGACCCGGCTTCTGCTCATCGGCGGCGAGCCGTTCGACGAGCGGATCGTCATGTGGTGGAACTTCGTGGGCCGCGACCACGACGAGATCGCCGCGGCGCGGGCGGACTGGGAGGCCCGGTCGGACGGCGGCCGGTTCGGACGGGTGCGGGGCTACGACGGGCCGGACATCCCGGCGCCGCCGATGCCGATCACCCGGCTGGTCGCCCGGGGCCGCACCCGCTGAGCTGCGGCGGTCCACGGATGGCGGAACACACAAACGTGGCTTGACGGTGGTCGCGGGCGGG
This sequence comes from Actinoplanes sp. NPDC026623, assembly GCF_040638275.1. NCBI lineage: Bacteria > Bacillati > Actinomycetota > Actinomycetes > Micromonosporales > Micromonosporaceae > Actinoplanes > Actinoplanes sp. NPDC026623. Next base: position 49,755 of record NZ_JBEZXZ010000043.1, read on the forward strand.
CGGATCGTCAATGGGACAGCCATGCACGCGGGCTGAAGGAGTCCACCATGAGCCTGCTCGACGTGGGGAAGCTCGCCCTCATCGCCATCGCACCGACCCTGATCGGCGCCGTCGTCATCTACGCGCCCAAGTGGTGTGCCGCGCTGGCCCAGCTCCGGCCGGCTCACGACGACCCGGAGCCCGAGCCGATCGGCCTGCCCATCGAGAAGCTCGCCGCCGACCTGCGCCGGCTGCTGCGGCTGCACGACGAGCTCACCCGCTCCGCGCACATCGCGATCCGGGCACACCGGCTCTGGGCGGTCGAGGCCGCCATCGGCGTGCGGGCCGTGGAGGCGGCGCGGGCGCTCGACGTGCCGCACCGGGAGCCCGCACCCGGCGCGACCGTGAGCCGGACCGAGCTCGGCCGACTGCTGCACGCGCTGGTAAACGCGGGCCTGGTCCTGCCGACCACCGTGGGACCGTTCACGAGCGACGGCCGGCTCTGACCACAACCGGACCCGCTCACGAACGACGACCGAGCCTGACACCAACCGGCCCGCGACCGCTCATTAACGACAACGCGCCCCGACCACAACCGGACCGGTCAGCAGCGACGACCGGGCGTGACAGCAACCGGTCCGGCGACCGCTCACGAACGACGGCCCGATCTGACCACAACCGGACCGACGACCTCTCACGAACGACGACCGAGCCTGACATCAACCGGGCCCGCGACCGCTCACTAACGACAACCCGCTCCGACCACCACCGGACCGACCACCACCGGACCGATAAGGAGCGCCGGCCCGGGTCTGGCGGGAGCCGGGCCGGCGCCGAGGTGCCCGGAAGAGGTCGAAAC
>NZ_JBEZXZ010000044.1:0-50442 GCF_040638275.1 Actinoplanes sp. NPDC026623
CCGCGGGCATCGCCGCGGGCACCGGTGCCGGCGGCGGCGCGGGGGGCGCGTCGCCGCCGCTGCCGCACCCCACCAGCATCGCCAGGGGTACGGCCACCGCAACGCGGATCGCCCTATTCACGGCCGCCAATGGATCAGCTCCCGGCAAACATCGACAACGGCGTCGCCCGGAGCCGCGGTGCCAGCCCCGGCGGTTACCCCACGCGGGTCAGCAACGTTACCGGCGCGCCGTCGCCGGCGTAGCGATACGGCTCGAGTTCGGCATCCCAGGCGGTGCCGAGCGCCTTCTCCAGGGCGTGCGAGAGCCCCTCGGGAGCCCTGGCGGCCGCCATGATGGCCCGCAGCCGGTCCTCGCCGATCTGGATGTCACCGGACGCCCCGATGGTGCCGCGGAACAGCCCGCGGCCGGGTACGTGCATGAACCGCTCCCCGTCGACTCCGGGGCTCGGTTCCTCGGTGACCTCGAAACGGATCATGGGCCACTGTCTGAGGGCAGCAGCCAGTTCCGCGCCGGTCCCAGGCCGTCCGGTCCAACTGCACTCGGACCGCCGCATGCCGGGGTCGACCGGCTGCTCGGTCCAGTGCAGGTTGACCGCCGCTGTCAGGACGCGCGCGATCGCCCACTCGACGTGCTGGCACACGGCGAGTGGGGTCGAGTGGACGTATACGACGCCACACGTTGGCACGGTGACCTCCCGGAGACCGAGGTGCGTCTTCCCCTACGACCTCGACCGCGGTTGATCGTGCTCCATGATGCCGGGTGGTACGGATGGTGCGCCAGAGAAACCGCAATATCGACATGTGCCGGGCCGCTGCAACACACCTGACCTAACGGCCGAACCGGCTCCGGCGGTGCGGCCACGCCGGTGTCGTGTAGGCTTGCTGCGGCGTTTTCTGCCGACAAACTTTGCCGAGAATCATTAGCTAGGAGTACCGCCGTGGCGAGCAACACCTCTAAGACCGCCCGCGCATCTGTCCGCGCCGGCCAGGCCGGCAAGGGCGACGCCCTGAGTGTGCTCGGCGAGTTCAAGTACCTCATCCCGCTCGCCGAGGGCCGCTTCGCCTACGTGCGCAACCTCACCAACGGCAAGACCCACCACCTCCCGACCAACTCGGACGCCTTCGTCGAGGAGATCCGCACCCTCGCGGCCGCCGGCCACGGTGCCAAGATCCGCGCGGAGCTCAACGGGCTCGACGAGTCCTTCCCGCAGCACGGCTGGAACGCGACCCAGAAGCGCCTCGAGGACGCCGGCGTCTTCGGCGCCTGAGCACCACAGCCGCGAAGGCGCTCCCCGGGCTTGATCGCCCGAGGAGCGCCTTTTTGCATCTGATGAAGATCAAGACAAGTTGATCTGGCCGCCGGGCGGCCGGGGTCAGCTCAGCAGCTCGACCCAGCCGGTGTCGAGGTCGTAGACCGCACCGGCCACGGCGACCCGGCCCTCGGCGATCGCGCCCGGCACGCCGGTGACGTCGCGCATCCGGCGGACCGTGCGGACCACGTGCGCGCGCATCGCCTTGGCGGTGACCTCGGGGTCGTCCAGGCCGACCGCGTGCACCGCCGGGGCGATCTCGTCGACCAGGTAGCCCACGTCGCCGTCGGGCCGCTCGCCGGCGCGCAGCGCCTCGACCGTCGCGTCCACCGCGCCGCAGCGGGCGTGGCCGAGCACCATCACCAGCGGCACGCTGAGCGCGGAGACGGCGAAGCCGACCGAGCCGAGCACCGCGCGATCCACCACGTGCCCGCCGGAGCGGATCACGCAGATCGAGCCGAAGGTCTGGTCGAAGATCGCTTCCAGCGGCACCCGTGAGTCGATGCAGCCGAGCACCACCGCGTGCGGCAACTGCCCGCCCGACGCAGCGGCGGCGGCCGCCACCTCGTGGCCGTGCTGCGGCCGGCCGCTGACGAACCGGCGGTTTCCGGCGATCAGCTCGGCCAGCGCGTCCGCGGGGCGGACGATGCGCGTGGGTGCGGGGCCGGGCGGTGCGGCAAGGACCGCAGCCTCGGCGGACCTGGTGGTTTGTTCGGCAGGTGAAGAGCCCGTCATGGGCTTGATTCTCTATGAGTGACGGGCTCGCGACAGGATCTGCGAGCTACATCACCTCAGCCGTACGATGTGACTGAACGACCGTTCAGCGCAAGATCCGGATAGCCGGTAGCAATTCCCGCGATCGCGCGTGATGCTTGTAACCCGTGGGTACGACGGGGGCCGTGCGAATCACGGAGGTGCCCATGTCCGAGCGCTCGAAGCTGATGCTTCCCGACCGCGTCCGGTTGAACGTCGAGACGAGTGGTCCGGCGGACGCGCCGGTGACCGTCGTGCTGCTGCACGGCTGGTGCCTCGATCGGCGCACCTGGCACTACCAGCGCAGCGCCCTCGAGGCCACCGACGCCCGGGTGATCGCGTACGACGCGCGGGGGCACGGGCGCTCCTCCCCGACCCTGCGGCACTCCGCCACCCTCGAACAGCTCGGCGACGACCTGGCCGAGGTGCTGCGGGTGTACGCGCCCAAGGGCCCGGTCGTGCTGGTCGGCCACTCCCTGGGTGGCATGACGATCATGGAGTACGCGGACTCGCACCCCGAGGAGTTCGCCGCCCGGGTGGCCGGCCTGGTCTTCGTGTCGACGACCGCCGAGGGCGCCACCCACACCAGCTACGGGCTGCCCACCCCCCTGGCCTCCATCCTGCGGGCCGCGGAGACGACCGGCGCCGGGGTGCTCGCCCGGCTCGGCGTGTGGCGCCCGCACCGGGCGATGCTGCCGGCCCTGCGCCCCGCCGTGCGCTGGCTGCTCTTCGGCGACGGCTACCGGTCCGGCGACCTGGACATCACGATGTCGGCGTTCGGCTGGGCGTCGCTGCGCTCGATCGGCGGGTTCCGCGCCTCGGTCGGCGCCCAGCAGCGGCTGGCGACCCTCGCCGCGCTGGGCGACGTGCCGGCCGCCGCGCTGGTCGGCGACCGGGACCGGCTGACCCCGCCGCCGTGCGCGGAGTCGATCGCCGAGGCCCTGCCGGGCACCGAGCTGACGATCTTCGAGGGCGCCGGGCACATGCTGATGATGGAACGGCCGTTCGAGGTCTCCGCGGCGGTGCTGGCGGTGGCGGCCCGCGCCGCGAAAACCCCGCCGGTGGTGCGCCGCCGGGCCCGGGGCCGCCGGGTCGGCTACGAGCAAGCGGCCTGAGCCCGCGGCGGCGCCGGGATGCCCGGATCGGTCCGACCTTGCCCTGGACGGCTGATCTTTCGTAATTTCCCAGGTCAAGCGTTTGCGGGCGTGCCGCCGTCGACGGGGGTACCGCAACAGGAGTAAGTTCGATTGCCCCCTGGCACCGGTGCCGGGCGGCGTCAGCACGCGGAACACCAGCGGGGAGCACAACCGACTTGAGCGACGCCACCGTTCTGCAGCAGGAGATCGCGATCGAGCAGGAGCACGTCGACCGGGTATACACCCGGCTCACCGAGCTTCGAGAGGACGCGTCCCGGGCCGAGAAGGAGGGCTACCAGCTCGCCGGGGTCGGCACCTTCGGCGCCCTGGTCGAGCGCGACGCGATGGTCTACCACCGCGCCCGGCGCCGCCACGCCCTGGACGCCGAGTACGAGGGCCTCGTCTTCGGCCGCCTCGACCTGGGCACCGGGGCCGTGCACTACGTGGGCCGCATGGGCATCCGCGACGAGAACTCGCAGTCGCTGGTGGTGGACTGGCGGGCGCCCGCCGCGGCGGCGTTCTACCGGGCCACCCCCGCCGACCCGCTGGGTGTCGTCCGGCGCCGGATGATCCAGTCCACCCGCGAGCGGGTGACGAACATCGAGGACGACCTGCTGGACCCGGAGGCCGCGCCCGAGGACATGCGGGTGGTCGGCGACGGCGCGCTGCTGGCCAGCCTCTCCAAGGCCACCGGGCGCGGCATGCGCGACATCGTGGCGACCATCCAGCGCGAGCAGGACGACGCGATCCGCTCACCCGCCTCCGGCGTGACGATCGTGACCGGCGGCCCCGGCACCGGCAAGACCGCCGTGGCGCTGCACCGCGCGGCCTACCTGCTCTACGCCGACCGCAGCCGGTTCGCCGGCGGCGGCATCCTGGTGGTCGGCCCGTCCGGGGTGTTCGTCAACTACATCGCGACGGTGCTGCCGTCGCTCGGCGAGGACACGGCGACGCTGCGTTCGCTGGGCTCGCTGGTCGCGGGCTACGACGCCGCCCGCACGGATCCGACCGACGTGGCGGCGCTCAAGGGCTCGCTGCGGATGCGCCGGGTGCTCGAGCGGGCCTCGCACGACGCCGTTCCCGGCGGCCCGACCGAGCTGCGGCTGCTCTACCACGGCGCCCTGCTGCGCCTGGACGCCGGCGACCTGGACCGGATCCGGCGCAAGGCGCTGCCGCGCGGCGCCCGCCGCAACGAGGTCCGCGGCACCGGCTTCGACCGGCTCTTCGACGCGCTCTGGGCGCAGGCCAAGGGCTCGGTGAAAAACCTGGGAGAGAAGCGGGAGTTCGAGGCCGAGCTCGCCGACCGCGGCGACTTCCGGGACTTCCTGCGGGCCTGGTGGCCGCGGCTCACCCCGATGCGGGTGCTGCGCTGGCTGGCCGAGCCGGGCCGCCTGCGGGCGTACACGAACGGGCTGTTGTCGCGCGAGGAGATCGCGCTGCTGCAGGGCGCGTTCGACGACCTGGCCGCGCACGGCCCGAGCATCGCCGACGTGGCGCTGCTCGACGAGCTGGACGAGCTGATGGGCCGCCCGCGGCAGCCGCAGCGCAAGAAGGGCAACCCCTTCCACATCCGCGACGGCGTGCAGGAGGTCAGCACGTTCGCGGACCGGCAGGCGGCGACCCGCGCCCAGGTGGTCCGCGACGAGGACTACCGCGACTACGCGCACGTCGTGGTCGACGAGGCGCAGGACGTGTCGCCGATGCAGTGGCGCATGATCGGCCGCCGGGGCGTCTACGCGTCGTGGACGATCGTCGGCGACCCGGCGCAGACGGCCTGGTCCGGCGACCCGGAGGAGCTGGACCGCTCGCGCGACCGGGCGCTCGGCTCGCGGCGGCGCAACACCTACTCGCTGACCACCAACTACCGGAACTCGTCGGAGATCTTCGCGGTGGCCGCCCGGGTGATCCGGACCATCATGCCGGACCTGCCGCTGCCGTCGGCGGTGCGCAGCACCGGCGTGGAGCCGGTCGACCTGGTCGTCGGCGCCGCGCAGCTTCCGGACGCGGTCCGGGAGTCCGCCGAGAAGCACCTCTCCGACGTGGACGGCACGATCGGCGTGATCACGCCGGTGCCGCGGCGCGACGAGATCGCGCAGTGGGTGGCCACGCTCCCCGAGCGGGTCCAGGTGGTGACCGCGCTGGAGGCCAAGGGCATGGAGTACGACGCGGTCGTGCTGGTCGAGCCGGCCGAGATCGCCATCGACGCCAGCGGCACCCGCACCCTGTACGTGGCCCTGTCGCGGGCCACCCAGCGCCTCACGACGGTGGGCACCCACGACTGGACCAGGGGCCACTAGGGCCGCGGCACGGCGACCGCGGTGTACGGCGGGCGCCTCCGGTGAGCCTCGGCCGGGGCAACACCCACGACAGAGAATACGTCTGGACCCGGGTGCTTCCTTCCAGGCGGGTTCGGTCTGCCGACGTCCGGTGCCCCGGTAATGGCAACCGAGTTCAACTTGCATACATAGCGATGTGAACATACATTGGCCGAGGTTCGCGAGGCGTTGAAAGGTGGGCCCATGGGAGCCGGGCACGACCACGGAGGCCAGGCGCTGCGCGCCGGCGCGCGCCACCGGTCCCGGCTCTGGTGGGCCGCCGGGCTGCTGGCCGGCTTCATGCTGGTCGAGGCCGCCGCCGCCCTGATCACCGGCTCGCTCGCGCTGCTCTCGGACGCCGGGCACATGTTCACCGACGTGCTGGGCATTGCGATGGCGCTGGCCGCGATCACCGCCGCCGGCCGGGCCGCCGTCGACTCCCAGCGCACCTTCGGGCTCTACCGGCTCGAGGTGCTCGCCGCCCTGGGCAACGCGCTGCTGCTGACCGGCGTCGCGATCTACGTGCTGATCGAGGCGGTCCGCCGCTTCGCCGATCCCCACCCGGTGCCCGCCGGGCCGATGCTGGTCGTCGCGCTCGGCGGCCTGCTCGTCAACGTCGTCGCGTTCCTGCTGCTGCGCTCGGGCGCCCAGGAGAGCATCAACGTGCGCGGGGCGTACCTCGAGGTGGTCGGCGACCTGCTCGGCTCGGCCGGCGTGATCGTCGCGGCCGGGATCATCGCGGTCACCGGCTGGTGGTACGCGGACCCGATCGTCGCCGTGATCGTGGCGCTGATGATCCTGCCGCGCACCTTCGCCCTCGGGCGCTCGGCGGTACGCATCCTCGTGCAGGCCGCGCCCGCGCACGTCGACGTCGCGGTGGTGCGCGACCGGCTCGCCGCCGTACCGGGGGTCTGCGACGTGCACGACCTGCACGTCTGGACGCTCACCTCGGGCATGGACGTGGCCTCGGCGCACCTGAGCCTCGACCCCGCCGCCGAGCTCGGCACCGTGCTGGCCACGGCCCGCGAGACGCTGCACGCGGAGTTCGAGATCGACCACGCGACCCTGCAGGTCGAGCCGGTCACCGCGGGCGGGTCCTGCACCCCGGCGGGCTGGTAGCAACCGCCGGGAAGCGGCACGAGGGCGGCCGTGAGCTGCTTAGACTCCTCGATGACGCCAAAATCGCGGGGGGACACCATGGCTCGGACCGTCATCCATCAGCCCAAGGTCGCCTGGGACGGCGCATGCGCGTTCGTCGGCGCCGCGGGCGGCCCGGAGTACGGCACACTCGCCACCGAGATGCTCGGCAGGCTCGGCACCGACTGGTACGGCGAGCTCGCCAACACCCGCCAGCGGCTGCTCGACGCCTCGCTGGAGGGCGAGGACGACGAGCACGCGGTCACCGACGTCGAGGTCGCTAGGTGGCGGGTCCGCCTCGAGGACCTGATGCGCCGGCGCCCCGACCTGATCAGCGCGGTGCGCGACCTGACCGAGGGCCTCGCGGACACCCCCGCCGGCTAAATCACGGATCCTGCCCGGCGGGGCGGACCGTCCGCAAGACTGAGCCCATGACCCACCGAGGCGTCATGGTGTTCGTGCCCGCGCCCCAGCTGACCGTGACGCTCGAGCAGCAGAACGACCGGGCCGAACTGCACGTGCACCCCGGCGGCCAGGGCGTCTGGCAGGCTCGGATGATCACGCTGCTCGGGGCGGAGGTCACCCTCTGCGCGGCCGTCGGCGGCGAGGTCGGCCGGGTGCTCGAGCCGCTGCTGAAGTTCCACGGCGTGACTCTGAAGACGATAAAGCGCGAGTGGGGCACCGGCTGGTACGTGCACGACCGGCGCAGCGGCGAGCGCAGGGAACTCGCCGAGGACCCCGGCCAGCCGCTGTCGCGGCACGAGATGGACGAGCTGTACAGCCTCGCGCTGGCGGAGGGCCTGCGGGCGGGCATCGCCGTGCTCAGCGGGCCGGCGCACCCCTCCGTGGTGCCCGCCGAGGTCTACCGCCGGCTCGCCACCGACCTCGGCGCCAACGGCTGCAGGGTCATCGTCGACCTCTCGGGCGCCCATCTGGTCGCCGCGCTCGAGGCCCGCCCGTACGTCGTCAAGGTGAGCCACGAGGAGCTCCTGCGCGACGGCATGGTCGCCGACGACTCCCTCGGCTCGCTGGTCCGGGCGCTGCACCGGCTGCACGCCGACGGCGCCGCGATGGCCCTGGTGTCGCGCGCCCACGAGGGCGCGCTCGCCCTCTTCGACGACCGGATGTACGAGGTGGACATGCCCAGGATGATCGCCGCCGAGTCGCGCGGCGCGGGCGACTCGATGACCGCCGGCATCGCGGCGGTGCTGGCCCAGGGGGGCACGCTGTGTGACGCTGTGCGTACCGGCGCAGCCGCCGGCGCCCTCAACGTCACCCGCCACGGGCTGGGCACCGGACGCGTCGACGCGGTCCAGGTTCTGACCGAGCGGGTGAGACTGACGCCCGTCGACATGAAGGTGCCGGTATGACGCCACGGATCCTGATCGTCAACGACGACGGCATCGACTCGCCCGGTATCCGGCACCTGGCCCGGGCCGCCGCCCGCCAGGGCCTGGACGTCGTGGTCGCCGCGCCGCTCACCGAGGCGAGCGGCAGCGGCGCCGCCATCACCGCGGTGGAGCAGAACGGCAAGATCGTCGTTCAGCAGCGCGAGCTCGCCGGTGCCAGGAACGTGCCCGCGTACGGGGTGGCCGCGTCGCCCGCCTTCATCGTGCTGCTGGCCCTGCGCGGTGCGTTCGGCGCGCCGCCGACGATCGTGCTCTCGGGGATCAACCGCGGCGCGAACGCGGGCGCGGCCGTCGTGCACTCGGGCACGGTCGGCGCGACGCTGACCGCCTCGCACGCGGGCCTGCACGGGCTCGCGGTCTCCCTGGACGTGCTCACCCCCGTCGACGCCGGGGGCGAGGCGGCCGAGCGGGACGGCCCGGCCCTCACCGAGGTGGATCCGGCCGCCGACGAGAAGCGGCACTGGGACAGCGCCGCCGGGCTGGCGATGAAGCTGCTGCCGACGCTGACACACACGCCGCCCGGCACGGTGCTCAACCTGAACGTGCCCGACCTGCACGTGGACGGGATCCGCGGGCTGCGCCGGGCCCGGCTGGCCCGGTTCGGCCAGGTGCAGATGAGCATCGCGGAGGCGGGCGAGGGCTTCGTGCGCACGGCGGTGCAGGCCGCCGACGAGCCGATCGAGCCGGGCACGGACCTGGCCGCGCTGGCCCAGGGCTTCGCGGTGGTGACACCGATCCGGTCGCCCGGCGAGGCCACCGACGTGACGTTCAACCTGGAGTCGATCGTGGTGCAGACGCCCGCGATCTAGCTCCTAGTTGACGCTCGGCACGGGCAGGCCGAGACCGTCCCGGATCCGCCAGAGGTCGAGGGCGAGGGCCGCGCTGCGCGGGCGGTCCTCCGGCCGTTTCGCCATGCAGGCGCGGACCAGGTCGCGCAGCTCGGGCGGGAGTCCCGGGATCGTCAGGACCGGCGTCGGCGCCAGGTGGGCGACCCGGCCGGCGGCCACGATCGTCGCCGCGATCGCCGACGGGTACGGCGACCGGCCGGTCAGCATCTCGTAGAGCAGCACGCCCAGCGTGTAGACGTCGTCCGCGGGCCGGGCGAAGGCCGTCTTCGGGTGCGAGGGCAGCCGGCGGTTGTCGCCGCGCACCACGATCGGATGCGGGCCGGAGTCGCCGGTGCGCAGCGCGGCGGTGGCCAGCCCGAAGTCGATAATCTTGATGGCGGCCGCGCTGATCATCACGTTGCGGGCGCTCAGGTCGCGGTGCACGACCCCGCGGCGGTGCGCCACGGCCAGCACGTCGGCGACGGTGGCGGCGATCCGGACGGCCTCGGGCCACTCCAGCCGGCCACCGGCCAGCCGCTCGGTCAGCGGCACCCCGGCCAGCAGCTCGAACACCACGTACGGGACCACGGTGCCGTCCGGCAGCGGCGCCTCGCCGTACTCGAAGACGCGCGGCACGCTCGGGTGCCGCAGCCGATCGGTGATGAGCGCCTCGCGCCGGACGTCCTCACGGGCCCGGGGATCGTCCGCGAGGCTCGGGGCCAGCACCTTGATCGCGAGCCGGCGGCCGCGACGGGCGTCGACGGCCGAGTAGACGGTCGAGACGCCGCCCCGGCCAATGGCGCCCATCAGCACATATCGCCCGAGGATGGCGGTGCCCATCGGAAGTAGCGCCACGAATGGGAACTATTCCCTACCGCCGAGGGCACCGACAAGCCACCTCAGAGAGGGTTAAGGCAATGATCACTCGCGGTCAGGGACGGGACACGAGGGGTCGATGGGACGGATCCGGACAATCGGTGCACGGTTCCGGGGCCCCGAAGAGGCCGAGCAGCCCGGTCACCCACAGCTGGCGGTGTGCGAAGCGGCTGGGGCGCGTCACCACGAGCTTGACGCCGCTGACGCTGGCGAGCTGGAAGGCGGCCACCAGGGCACTGATGCCCACGGAATCGATGAAGGCCACGGCGTGCATGTCGAGCTCGAAGCGCTCGGGTGGTCCGTCGGCGAGCCGCTCCGCCACGGCTTCCTTGATCTGGTACGCGTTCTCGACGTCAATCTCGCCGAACAGTGAGATCTCCACCACCCCATCGGGCAGCGTCGACGTCGTTATCGACAGCGTCACGCCAATACCTCCACCCGCCCGGAATACCCCGGGCGTCTTCTCCTCGAAACGAGAACGGCCCGAACCGATGCCGCTCTCATCCGGGGGGCAGCGGAGACCACCCCCGTCGGGTCCGGTGAAACTGCCTTGAACCGTAGTGCCCGAACCTGGCAGGTGGCTGAGTGCCACGTGCGAAACCGCACCAAGCCTAACCAGCGATGTCCACCGTTTAATCCCCCGCGGCACCGCGGCCGGCGTGTCTGCTTGCCGACACGAGGGGGTTTGTTCCCGGCATGGACGGGGCACAGTTCAGGTGGACCACCCAACGCCGTCCGGCGATCGCAGGAGGTAACGAGAACATGTTCTCTCGCAGGAGCACCGCCGAGCGCACCGCGGCACAGGCCTGGGAATACCTGGCGGCGGCCATGGCGACCGCGGGCGAGGGCGCCAGGGACGCGGGACGGCACACCGCCGACCTCGCCGGCACCGGCGTCTCGGCGGCGGGGGCGAAGGCGTCGAGCCTGGCGGGCAGCGCGAGCCGGCACGGCTCGAAGCTGGCCGGAAAGGCCGGCCGCAAGGGCAACCGGCTGGCCGACCGGGCCGGCACCGCGCTGAGCGCCGCGAGCGACGAGGCGTGGACGCGGGCCAACCTGGCGGCGAACGCGCTGGCCGGCCGCCGGCCGGGGCTGCCGTGGGGCCTGATCGTCGGCGTCGGCCTGATCGGCGTCGCACTCGGCTGGACCGCCGCCTCGACGGCGCGGGCCGCGATCGCGCGCCAGGCCGAGAACGAGGAGCTCGAGAGGGCGGAGCCCGCCATGATCACCACCCCGGCGTACGACAACTGAGCCTTTTCCACGTGGCCCGGGCGGCACCACCGGGTGGAGGTCGACGGCCGGATACCTCTGGCCCGGCGCCAGGTTGAAATTGCTCACTGACGGTCCGGACGGCCGCTGTTCCTGTCGCACCCGGCGCCTAGGCTCCTGAGCCATGGAGCCCGTGTTCTTCGCCGACGCGGCCGAGTTGCGCGCCTGGTTCGCCGAGCACCATGCCGACGCGCCCGAGTTGTTCGTTGGCTACTACAAAAAGCACACCGGTCGGCCGACGGTCCAGCATCACGAGGCCATCGACCAGGCACTCTGCTTCGGCTGGATCGACAGCATCGGCCGGCGCATCGACGAGGACCGCTACCAGGTCCGGTTCACGCCGAGGCGCAAGGGCAGCGTGTGGAGCGCGATCAACATAGCCAAGATCGCCGAGCTGACCGCGGCGGGCCGGATGCATCCGGCCGGCCTGCTGGCGTTCGACACCCGCAAACCCGAACGGGTGGCGGCCTATTCATATGAGCAGCCCGCCGACGCGGTTCTCGACGAGCGGCAGACGGCGAGGTTCACCAGCGAGGAGGAGGCATGGGAGTGGTTCTCGGCACAGCCGGCCTCGTATCGTCGCGCGGCCGTGCACTGGGTGGTCAGCGCGAAGCGGGAGGACACCCGGGAGCGACGCCTCGACCGGCTGATCACCGACTCGGCGGCCGGGCGGACGGTCCCTCCGCTGACCCGCCGCTAAACGATCATCGCATCCGTTCCGCAACCCACCGAGCTAACCGGGAGGCACCGTGAATCTGTACAGTTGTGCCCGGCTCGCAGGTCGGGCAGAGTCCGTCATGTTCCATCCGTGGCAACACCCGAGTAGATAGGTCCAGCTGGTGCTCAGTTCGGGAAGTCTCCTGGACAACCGCTACCGGTTGGACGAGCGCATCGCCACTGGTGGCATGGGTGACGTGTGGCGCGGCACCGACGTGGTGCTCGGTCGCACGATCGCGGTCAAGGTGTTGCGCACCGCCATGCTCGCCGACCCGGAGTTCGCCGCCCGCTTCTACGGTGAGGCGCGGATGATGGCGGCCTTCCGTCACCCCGGCGTGGTCGAGGTCTACGACTACAGCGCCGGCGACACGAGCAGCGAGGACGACTGCGCCTACCTCGTGATGGCATTCGTGGACGGCGAACCGCTCTCCGCCCGGCTCAAGGACCAGGGCCGGCTCAGCGTCACCGAGACCATGTCGATCGTGTCGCAGGCGGCCGACGCGCTGCACGCCGCGCACGAGAACGGCACGGTGCACCGCGACGTCAAGCCCGGCAACCTGATCGTCAAGCCCAACGGCACCGTGATCCTGGTCGACTTCGGCGTAGCCCGCTCGGCCGCCGTGACCAGCGTGACCGGCCTCAACGCGATCGTCGGCACGGCGCTCTACATGGCGCCCGAGCAGGTCGCCAAGGGCAACGTCACCCCAGCGACGGATGTTTACGCCCTGGGCGCGGTCGCCTACCACTGCATCGCGGGGCACCCGCCGTTCGACGGCGACAACGCCCTGCAGGTCGCGCTGCGTCACCTGGAGGACGATCCGGAGCCGCTGCCGAGCAACGTGGTGCCGCCCGCCGTCCGCGAGCTGATCAGCCGCGCGATGGCGAAGCACCCGGACGACCGGTTCGCCAACGCCGCCGAGTTCGCCGAGGCCGCGCTGGCCGCCTCGGGATCACTCGATTGGCGTAATCAGACCGGCACCTCGATGACCGGCACGTCGCTGCGCCGCACCTCGGTGCTGGGCTCCGCGGCGGCCGGCGCCACGCTGGGCGGCACCTCGATGACCGGGACGGCACTGACCCGGCCGATGAGCCCCGCGCCCAACCGGGTCCTGCCGGGGCAGCGCAACCTGCTCGAGGCCGCACCCGCGCCGCAGACCCTGCCGAGAAGGCAGGGCCGGTCGAGAAACGAGCTCGCCGTGCTGTTCACGGTGATCGCACTGTTCGTCCTGGCCGGCGGCCTGGCCATGGCGATGTACCTGACGAACGACGGCGCCGACGCCGGCCAGAACCCCGACAAGGGTGCCGTGCCGGCCGCCACGAGCGTCGCGCCGGACGAGTCCGAGGAGCCGGTCGAGCCGACCGTGACCCCGACTCGCCAGAACCAGCAGAACGGCGCCACCCCGAAGCCCAACCGCACGACGACGCCGAAGAAGACCGCGCCCGCGACCGCAACCGCGACCGCGACCGCGACCCCGACGGCGACGGCCACGGAGACCAGCCCGCCGCCGACCGAGCCGACCTCGACCACGCCGCCCACCACTCCGGCGACGGTCGAGCCGACCGAGGGCGAAGGCGGCGGCACTCTCTAGGCGCTTGACCCTGACACCGTGTCAGGCAGCAGGGTGAGGTGACCATGTTCAGTATCGGAGACTTCGCCGCCCTGGGCCGCGTGTCGGTGCGCATGCTGCGCCACTACGACGCGATCGGCCTGATCCGACCCGCCCGTGTCGACGAGTTCAGCGGCTACCGGTTCTACACCGCCGCGCAGCTGTCCCTGCTCAACCGGGTGATCGCGCTCAAGGACCTCGGCTTCACCCTGCAACAGGTCCAGGCGCTGATCGACGACAAGGTCGACTCCGGTGAGCTGCGCGGCATGCTGCGCCTGCGCCGGGCCCAGCTCGCCGAGGAGATGGCCGCCAACACCGCGCGGCTGGCCCTGGTCGACGCGCGTCTTCGAATGATCGAGACAGAGGGGCACATGGACACCGGAGACGTCATCCTCAAGAGCATCCCGTCGGTACGCGTCGCGGAGCTGTCCGCGCCCGCCTCGAGCTACGACGGGCCGGACATCGGCGTGGCGCTCAGCCCGCTGTACCCGCAGCTCATCGAGCGGCTGGAGAGCAGCGGCATGACGATGTGCGGGCCGCCGATGGCCTACTACCTGCCCGCCGGAAAGTCGCCGGGCGACGAGTCGATCACGGTGCACGCCGCGTTCCCGATCACCGGCGACGTGCCGGTCGACCCGGGCTTCCAGGTCGTCGACCTGCCCGCCATCGAGCGGGCCGCCACCCTGCTGCACCACGGCCCGATGTCGGAGGCGTTCCGCACCGGCCAGCTGATCGCGAAGTGGATCGACGACAGCGGCTACCAGACGGTCGGCACCGGCTACGCCCGCGAGATCTACCTGGACTGCCCGATGGACGACCAGAGCAAATGGATCACCGAGATGCAGGTTGCGGTGGCGCCGGCCGCCTGACGGCGGTTCCGGCGCGCCGGACGTGCGGCGGGCGGGGCCGACGGCCGGGCACGACTCGGCCGATCGGCCCACCGCGCGCACTCGCGGGGCAGTAGTACTCAACTCCTTCGGTGCCGCGCCGATGAGGTGGGCCACTGGCACGGCATTGCTCCCGAGCCGCAACCCGGGAAGGCCCCACGAATGACGTCGCAGGTTCCGCACGGTCCAAAGGAGTATCCGCAGTTCGCCACGGGCTACGCACAGTACCCGCCGGCTCAGGATCACTATGCGCCTTCGGTCTCCGCGCCGCCCGCGACCTACTCGCCCGGCGGCTATCACGCCGTCGCGTACCCGCAGGAGGGCGCGGCCGGCTTTCCGGAGCCGGTGGCGTACCCGCAGCTGACCCTGGCAACCGCCTATCCGCAGGAGGCCGGGGTCCCGCAGGGCTACGGCGCCGTGGACGACGCGGTCACTGAGCCGCGCGGGATGCGGGTGCACAGCGCTCACCGCCCGCCCGAGGACGCACCACACCCGGACGCCTACCCGCCTGCCCCGGCCGAATACGCCTCGGCCGCCGGCTCGGCCGAATATGCCCCGACCGGATACGCCCCGGCCACCAGCCCGACCGGATACGCCCCGACCGCCGACTCCGCCGAATATGCCCCGACCGGATACGCCCCGGCCACCAGCCCGACCGGATACGCCCCGACCGCCGACCCGACCGGATATGCCCCGACCACCAGCCCGACCGGATATGCCCCGGCCACCAGCCCGACCGGATATGCCCCCGCCGCCAGCCCGACCGGATATGCCCCGACCGCCGACCCGGCCGGATATGTCCCGGCCGCCGACCCGGCCGGATATGCCGCGGCCGGCGGGCCGCCCGGGTATGCGCAGGCGGGCGGGCCGAGCCAGGCTCCCGCGTACTCCGCAGCGGGCGGGGCCGCGCCGTCGGGTGGCGGGTATCCGCCGCCGTCGGCGTATCCGACCGCGCCCCCGTGGGCGGCCACCGCCCAGGCCACGCCCGCGCCGGCGCCGGCACACCCCGGGCCACCGGCGACGGAGCACGGCACCCTGCTGGTTCCGTTTCCGGACGAGATGCGCAACGCCTCGCGCGCCCATCCGCCGGCGGTCTGGCCCGTCACGGTGTTCACGCTGTTCTTCGGGTTCCCCGGGGTGATCTCCGCGGCCCGCCGCGCCGCCGACGCCCGGCGCGGTCGCAACAGCACCGCGCCCTACTGGATCACGCTGCTGGTCGCCCTCGCGGCCTCCGCGTTCATCTGGTTCGTGGTCGGCGCGGTGGTCATCAAGCCGATCTACGACGACGTCCGCGAGGATCAGCGGCTCGCCGCGGTGCAGGACGCCATCGTCCACGACGGCCAGCTTCAGAAGGCGAACCTCACCGCGACCGGCGCGCAGTGCCGGGCCATCGCCGAACGCGACCCCGAGGGCATGCGCGAGTACCTGTGCCGGTTGACCCTCGACGACGGGCGCACCGCGACGCTCACGGTGACCGCGGACGCGAACGGCGGCTGGGTGACCCGGAACTCCGACTGACCCGGCCGGCGCGCCAAGGCGCGCCGCTGGGACAACCCCGATGGTGCATGGACCTGCTGGGGTGGGCGGGTGGCCGTCGTGGTGCTCCGGGGGGAGCATCACGACGGCACCTGCCGTTGTGCGCAGGGATCAGAAGACCGGGACGCCCGCCCGGACCAGCCGCCAGTTCTGCACGGAGAAGTCCGCCGGGTTGATCTCGCCCTTGGCCTGCGCCCAGTCGATCAGCAGCTGCCGGATCTCCTGCTGCGCGTTGTAGACCTGCGTCTTCACGATGCCCGGGAAGTTGCCGCCGCCGCTGCGCCGGTAGTTGTTCACCGCCACCACGAACTGGGCGTCCGCCGCCACCGCCACGCCCGCGATCTCAAACCGGGTGATCCGGTCGCCGACCGGGCGGCTGATGTCGATGTCGTAGTCGACGCCCGAGAACACGTCGTAGTTGTAGTCCGGCACCGCCGGGTCGCTGATCGTCGCCGGGTCCGGCGTCGCACCGACCGGCAGCGTCGCGAAGTACTTCGCCGAGTACTCCAGGTACGCCCGCACCTCGGCGCCGGTCATCACGACGGCCTCGAGGGTGTTGTCGTAGATGTAGAGCCCGGCCACGTCCTTGATCTTGACCTGGCCCTTCGGGAACACCGCGGTGCGGCTGAACGGGGCCGCGATCGACAGCACCGGCAGCGCCGCGTACGCGGTTCCGGCCAGCGCCGCCGTCACCGTGTCCGTCTGCACCTTGTTGATGTAGTCCAGGATCGGCGTGTCCTTGAAGCGCGACTCCGCCGCGGACAGCTCCTCGGTGGACGTCGCGACGACCTGGTTGACGTAGGCGACCGTCTTGGCGTGCTGCGAACGCACCGCCGCGAGCACCTTCGGGTCCTCGGTCACCGTGTTCGTGTTCAGCAGGTCCGACTTCTTCTCCGTGATGGTCCACCGGCCGCGGTCGCGGGTAAGGGTGAAGTCCATCCGGGCGAGCCGCTGGCCCCACTTCGACGGCTCGGCGAGCAGCACCTGCACGCCGGTCGCCGCGTTCGTCACGAAGCGCTGCGGCACGTTGGCGTGCGCGTGCCCGAACAGGATCGCGTCGATCCCCGGCACCTGCTCGGCGATCAGGGCGCTCGGGTTCTCGTTGGGCAGCTCCGGGCCGTAGCTCGACGTGCCGCTGTCGCCACCGTGCGCGGAGACCAGCACGATGTCGGCGCCGCGGGCCCGCATGATCGGCACCCACTTCGCGGCCGTCGCGACCATGTCCTTGAAGGCGAGCTTGCCCTCGACGTTGGCCCGGTCCCAGATGGCCACGCCCGGATTGGTGAGGCCCAGGATGCCGACCCGCAGCGTCGGTGCGCCGTGCCCGAGCGAGACCTTCTTGATCACGTACGGCGTGAAGGCCGGCCGCCCGGTCTTGACGTCGACGGCGTTGGCCGCCAGCGCCGGGAAGCCGAGCTGGCGGATCCACAGGTTGAGCAGCGGCAGCCCGTAGTTGAATTCGTGATTGCCCAGCGTGACGGCGTCGTAGTGCAACACGTTCATGGCCCGCGCCATCGGGTGCCGCTCACCGGTCTCGGTGATCGGCTCCTGCTTGGCGTAGTAGGTGGCCAGCGGCGTGCCCTGAATGGTGTCGCCGGCGTCGAGCACCAGCGTGGCCCGGCCCCGCCGCTCGTCCCGGATCTGGTTGACCAGCGCGGCGAGCTTGGCGACGCCGACGTCGTTGTGCGCGCTGTCGTCGTACTCCAGATCCTTGTAGTAGTCCCAGTTATAGACATTGCCGTGCGTGTCGGAGGTGCCGAGCACGGTGAGGTCGTACGTCTTCGGAGCGGGCTGCTGCCCGTGGCCGTGCGTAACGGCGGCCTCGGCGGAATCGCCGAGAACGAGGGGAACGGCCACACCGGCAGCGGCGGCGGCCAGCACGCCACGCCGCGAAACGCCTGCGGGAAGGGTCATCGGGAACCTTTCGAAGGGGAGGACGCAGGGCGCCTCGTGGGCGCCCAGAGGCACGATAACCGCCGATGCATCGAGAGGCGAGGCAAACCGGCCAACAGGTGATGACCTGGAGGTTGCGCGCCGCGGGCAGCGCGAATACCACCCGGGAGCGTGGATCTCGTAGGATCGCCGCCATGCCTGCGCAGCCGGACCTGCCGCTGCGTCCCATGACTCTCGGTGAGCTGCTGGACGCGGCGATATCGCTCCTGCGCGCCCGGGCCGTCCCGCTGATCGGTGTCGCCGCCGTGCTGGCCCTGCTAGAGCAGGTGCTGCTCGCTCCCGTGCGGGTCGCCGCGCACCTCACCCCGCCCTTCTATCTGCCCGCCAACGGCCACTTTGTCCTGTGGTGGGGTGCCACGACGCTCGGGTCCGCCATCGAGGCCTTCATCCTCGTGCTGCTCGGGGCGCTCGCCGCGGCCGCCGCCGGTCCCGCGCTGATCGACCGGCCGGTGCGGCATCGGGAGCTCTGGTCGCGGACCCGGCCCCTGGCGACCGTCTGCACGGCGGTGCTGCTCGGCGTCGCCTGCGCGGCCGGGTTCTTCGCCGGTGCCGTGCTGTGGCTGATCTTCTTCGGGTTGTTCGGCCTCGCCACCTCGGTGCTCGTCATCGACCGGTCCGGCAATCCGTTCACCGCGCTCGGGCGATCCGCCCGGCTTGCCGCCAGGGGAGGCCTCCGCGGCTTCTGGGTGTTGTCGGCCGCCTATGTCACCTGGTTCGCCATCCGGTTCATGCTGGGCAGCGGATGGGTGCCCATCCAGTCGTTGTTCAGCGACCCCGACCCGGACTGGCTCGTCTGGGTCACCCCGGCCGCCTGGGCGATGGTCAACACGGTGGCCTACTCCGCGCTCGCCTGCGTCGCCGCCGTCGTGTCGCTCGAGGCGCGGATCCGCAGCGAGGGGCTCGACATCGCCATCGGGCGGGCCCGCGCGCGGGGCGAGGACGACGCCGCTCCCCTGGTGTACACGCGATGACCCGGTCCTGGGACGAGTTCGCGGCCGGGGTCTTCGACATCGTCGCGCCGCAGAACCTGCTGCTGCTCATGCTGCTGCTGGCCGGGCTGATCGGCGCGCTCTGGTACTGGTTCCCCGCGTGGGTGCCGCGCCGGTGGCCGCGCTGGCGCATGCCACGGTTCCGGCTGCCCCGGCTTCGGCTGCCGCGCTTTCGGCGTACCGGGAAACCGAAGGCCGCCGAGCCGGCGCCGGAGCAGGAACCGGCCTTCGAGCCGACCGTGGTGCTCGCCGACGGCACCCTGCTGGCCGACCGGCTCGCCGCACAGGGGCGTTACGCCGAGGCCATCCGGCAGCGGCTGCGTGACCTCGTCGGCGACCTGAGCGCCGCGGGCGTGGTCTCGCCGCTGCCCGGCACGACCGCCGCGGAGGTCGCGGCCGCCGTCGCCGCGCGCCGGCCGGCGATGGCCGGTCCGCTGGGCGGCGCCACCGACCTGTTCTCGGAGATCTGGTACGGCGACCGCACCGCCCTGTCCGCGCACGACGAGCGGATGCGCTCCCTCACCGGGGACGTGCGCATCCGGATGAGCGAGGGCACGCCGTGAGGTCCCGCCGCTGGGTGCGGTTCGCGCTGCCGTTCGCCGTCGTCCTCGGCCTGGTGACGCTCACCGGGATCGCGCACGTCGTGCAGCAGCCGGACCCGACCGACGCCTCGTTCCTCTCCCCCACCAGCGACGCCGGCGACGGCGCGCGCCTGCTGGCCGAGCGGCTGACCCGCGCCGGGGTCCGGGTGGACGTGCGGACCAGCAGCACCGAGGCGCTGGCCGCCGCCGAGAGCGGGCCCGCGACCGTGCTCGTGACGACGCCGGGGCTGGTCAATCCCGTCTACCTGAGCCGGCTGACGTCGCTGCCGCCGGAGATCCGGGTGGTGCTCGTGGCCCCCGACGCGCGGCAGGTGGTGCTGGCCGGCTTCTACGGAACCGTCGGCGGGCCCCGCTGGACCGCCGCGGCGCCCGCGCCGGACTGCCCGATCGACTTCGCTCAGGCGGCCGGGCCGGCCGCGGCGCTGCGCCGGACCTACGGCCCGCGCGGCCAGGAGGTGCGGTGCTACCGGAACGGGCTCGTCGAGTTCCGCGGCTCCGGCCCCTCGATCACGTTGATCGGCGCCGCCGACCCCTTCCGCAACGACCGCGCCGACGAGCACGGCAACCAGGTCCTCGCCGCCGGGCTGCTGTCGCGCGAATCCCGGGTGATCTGGCTCGACCTGCACAAGCGGGAGCCCGATCCGGACACCAACACGTTCCCGCGCGACGAGGCGTCACCCTGGTCCGATCCGGACGGTGAATCCGGCGACGGCGAGGGCAGCACGGAACAGCGGGGCGATCCGACCGGCGAGCCCCAGAACGACGAGGCGCAGAACGACGAGGCGCAGGGCGGCGGCGACACGGACTCCGGCAACCCGCTCTTCCGGGCCTTCCCGCCCGCGGTCTGGGCCACCCTGGCCCTGCTCGCGCTGGCCGCGCTCGCCCTGGCCGCCGCGTCCTCCCGGCGGCTGGGCGCGCCGGTCGCCGAGCCCCTGCCGGTGCGGGTCCGGGCCGCCGAGACGGTACGCGGCCTGGGCGGGCTGTACCGGCGGGCCGGCGCGCGCGGCAACTCGCTCGAGACGCTGCAGACGGCCGCGTGTCTCCGGCTCACCGAGCACTTCGGAATGCCGCCGGACACCGAGCTGGAGGAGCTGGCCGAGCACGTCGCAGCCGTCACCGGCCACCCGGCCAACGAGGTGCGGCACGCGCTCGGCGGCGGCGTCGAGGACAGCGACGAGGAACTGGCCCGCGCCGCGACGAACGTGCAGGACCTGGTCCGCTTCGTGACCGGGCGGCAGGACTGGCGACAGGGACATGACGAGGGGAATGTGACGTGACGACTTCCGTACCCGTGGAGGCCACCGCGGCCCGCGAGGCGCTGCAGCGCCTGCGGAACGAGGTCGCCAAGGCGGTCGTCGGCCAGGACGCGGTGGTCGGCGGCGTGGTCATCGCGCTGCTCTGCGGCGGCCACGTGCTGCTCGAGGGCGTGCCGGGCGTCGCGAAGACGCTGCTGGTCCGCGCGCTCGCCGCCGCGCTGGACCTCGACACCAAGCGCGTGCAGTTCACCCCGGACCTGATGCCGGGCGACGTGACCGGTTCGCTGGTCTACGACGCGCGCAGCGCCGCGTTCAACTTCCGGCCCGGCCCGATCTTCACGAACCTGCTGCTCGCCGACGAGATCAACCGGACCCCGCCGAAGACCCAGGCGGCGCTGCTCGAGGCCATGGAGGAGCGCACGGTCAGCACCGACGGCGAGACCCGCCGGCTGCCCGAGCCGTTCATCGTGGTCGCCACCCAGAACCCGATCGAGTACGAGGGCACGTACCCGCTGCCGGAGGCGCAGCTCGACCGGTTCCTGCTCAAGCTCGCCGTGCCGCTTCCGCAGCGCGAGGAGGAGCTGGGCGTGCTGCGGGCGCACCACAACGGCTTCGACCCGCGGGACCTCAAGGCGGCGGGCATCGGGCCGGTCGCCACCGCCGCCGACCTGGCCGCCGGCCGGGCCGCGGCCCGGCGGGTCGCGGTCACCGATCCGGTCCTCGAATACGTGGTCGACCTGTGCCGGGCCACCCGGGTGTCCCCGGCGCTGGAGCTGGGCGCGTCGCCGCGCGGCACCACGGCCCTGCTCGCCGTCGCCAAGGCCCGGGCCTGGCTCAGCGGGCGCGACTACGTGCTGCCCGACGACGTCAAGGCGTTCGCCATCCCGACGCTGCGGCACCGGGTCCGGCTGCGGGCCGAGGCCGAGCTCGACGGCGTCACGGCCGACTCGGTGCTGCGGACCGTGCTGGGCGCCGTGCCCGCGCCCCGCTGAGCCGACCGTGGTCACCAGGCGCTTCGCGCTGCTGCTCGCGCTCGGCACGCCGCTGCCGGCGCTGCTCGCGTCGCCGTGGCTGCTCATGCTCGCCGTGCTCGGGATCGCCGTCGTCGCGGCCGCGCTGGACGTGCTGGTCGCGGCCCCGCTGACCGGGGTCACGATGCGCCGCGAGGGCGACGCGACGGTGTGGCTGGGCGAGACTGCCACGGCGACGCTGACGGTCGGCAACGCCGGGCAACGGCCGATGATGCTGCGGCTGCGCGACCGCTGGGTGCCCTCGGCGGGCGCCGACAACGCCGAGCACCGGCTCTATCTGCTGGCCGGCGAGGAGCGGGCGGTGGTCACCACGCTCACGCCGACCCGGCACGGTGACCGGCCGGCCGTGCGGGTGACGCTGCGCTCGTACGGGCCGCTGGGGCTCGCGTACCGGCAGCGGCGGCAGCGGTGGGACGAGGCGGTCACCCCGGCGTCGACGCTGCGGGTGCTGCCCCGCTTCCCGTCCCGGCGGCTGCTGCCGGAGAAGCTGGCCCGGTTGCGCATCTTCGACGGCGCCGTGGTGACCCGCGGACGCGGCCAGGGCACCGAGTTCGACGTGCTGCGCGAGTACGTGATCGGCGACGACGTGCGCTCGATCGACTGGCGGGCCAGCGCCCGTACCCATGACGTGGTGGTCCGGACCTGGCGCCCGGAGCGCGACCGCCGGGTGATCTGCGTGCTGGACACCGGCCGGACCTCGGCGGCGCGGATCGGGGACGAGCCCCGCCTGGACGCCGCGATCGACGCGGCCCTGCTGCTGGCAGTGCTCGCCTCCAAGGCCGACGACCGCGTCGACCTGCTGGCGGTGGACACCGTCGTCCGGGCCAAGGTGGAGGGCGGCGGGCACCGCACCAAGCTGCCGCGGCTGATCAGCTCGATGGCGGCGCTGGAGCCCGCCCTGGTGGAGACGGACTTCGGCCTGGCCGTGGCCGACCTGCTGCGCCGCGACCACAAGCGCTCGCTGGTGGTGATCTTCTCGGCCCTGGACGCCGCGCCGATCGTCGAGGGCCTGCTGCCGATGCTGACCCGGCTGACCACCCGGCACCGGCTGGTCCTCGCCAGCGTCCGCGACCCGGAGACCGCCCAGCTGGCCCAGCTGCCGGTGCGGGGCGCGACCGCCGAGGACGTGCACGTGGCGGCGGCCGCCGAGCTGGCGCTGGCCGAGCGCGGCCGGGTGCGCGCCCTGCTCGAGCAGCAGGGCGTGATCGTGGTCGACGAGCTCCGCGACGGCTTCGCCTCGAAGGTCTCCGACGTCTACCTGACGCTCAAGGCGGCCGGGCGGCTCTAGCGGCGGGGCCGTGCGATCGGATTGCTAATCGGGGAAGGCGCGGAAGACGCCGTCCGGGTCGGCGTGGTCGGCGAACTCGAAGAAGTCCATGTTCCCGAGCGACAGGTTGTTCTCCACGGCCCACATCTCGGCGGGCTCCACGCGGAACCACCGGCCCGGCTCGTGCAGGAGGTCGACGACCACGACCGGCATCTCGGGGGCCGTGATCGTCACGTCGTCGACGAGGAAGACGAAGCCTGAATAACCGGCCTTCGGCAGGGCCACGACCTGCTCGGGAGTGACTCCGGCGAACGCCCGATCGCTGACGAACGTGAGATCGGCGCCGAAACCCTCGGGTGACGTCGTCTCACATGCGGCGCGGACCGCCTCGAAGGCGGCGTCGTCGGAGAAGTCGGTCCGCAGGACGAGCGCCCCGGCGGTGTCCGGCACTATGGGCATTTCGGCCTGGCCTCGACGGTCACCGGGAAAGCCTCGCACACGGTGCCGTTTCCCGCGCTCCCGGTCCGACCAATTCCCGGGCGAATCGTCAGGCGAAGTCGCGCGTCTGCCCGTCGAGGCGATGGACGAAAGGCCGGCTGACAAATGCGCGACTTCGCGGCAATGGTCCGATGATCAGGGAGTGAGGATGATGGTGTAGGTCGGGGTACCGGCGCTGAAGGTACGCATCCGCATTCCGAGCCGGCGCGTTCCGGGCAACGCCTGCTGCAGGTAGGTGTCGCAGGTGCCGAACCTTTCGTTCGGGATGTTCACGGTGAGCGCCGAACCATCCCAAACGGCATCGTCGCCGTTCGACTCGGCCCAGAAGAGGACGGAGCTCCCGCTGGTGTTCGCCACATGCGTCGTGTCACCAGAGTCGATCACGAACCAGCCGCGCACCATCCAGTTGGCGCAGTCGCTGCTGTCGTAGCCCACGAAGGCCTGTACCTGATGTGGGTAGCGGTTGGTGATGTTCACCTGGGTGACCGCGGCCCTCGCGGCCGGGCCCGCCTGGGCCGGCACATTGGCATCAGCTGGAACAACGGGAACAAGCGCAAGAATCAGCCCGGCGGCCGCCACTCCAGCCCAGCGTCGAATCTTCATTACTACTCCCTCTCCAAACAATGGCAGTTCGCGATAAACATCGACACGCGAAGAGCGTACTCGCACTCCGGAGCCATTTCAGGCACGCATCGGAATCGCCATTCAATCGCCGCCGTGCGTAATTCTTATCGGTTACCGTCGCACCAAATGGCGACACCGGCATCGTCAGCGCCACCGGGCACGCCGACCACGGCGACTTTTTCTGAGCGGCCCCTAGGCCGTGGGCACGGGCGTTGCGTCGTGCTCCGGGGCCAGGGCGCCGGTCTCGCCGCGGCGGTGGGCCGCGCCGCCGACGCCGAGCGCGTAGACCATGAACGCCAGCCAGACCAGGGCGCCGATCCCGACCCGCACCGCGGGCGGCAGGGAGGACGGCGTCACGTACGCCTCCAGCACCCCGGAGACGCCGAGCATCACGACCAGGCCCAGCGCCACCAGCATCGCGGCGCGCGCGCGTTCGGCGAGCGCCTGGCCGCGGGTGCGGTGCGGTCCGGGTGCGATCCAGGCCCAGCCGATGCGCAGGCCGACCCCGGCGGCGACGAAGATCGAGGTCAGCTCGAGCAGGCCGTGCGGCAGGATCATGGTGAAGAAGGTCTCGCCGTGGCCCGCGTAGATCATCATGCCGCCGATCAGGCCGAGCGCGAACAGGTTCGAGCCCAGGATGTAGAGCGCCGGCAGGATCAGCACGCCCGAGGCGAGGCACTGCGCGGCGAGCAGCGCGTTGTTGGACCAGACGCTCGCCGCGAAGTTCTGCGCCTGGTATTCGCTGTAGTAGCCGACGAAGTCCTCTTCGACGTACTGCCGCATCGACTGGCCGACGGCGAAGCTGCTGATGATGTCCGGGTGGGTGGAGAAATACCACATCAGCGCCCAGGCGAGGACCACGTTCACCGCCATGACGCTCAGCCACCAGTGCCGGGTGACGTAGAGCTGGGCCGGGAGCGACGAGGTGAAGAACCGCGTCACCGGACGCCAGGAGAAGCGCCGGCCGCCGGTGACCGCCGAGCGGCCGGCGATGACCAACTGCGACAGCAGGGCGAGCAGCACCGGGTCGGGCGAGTGGCTGCGCACCACCGACAGGTGGGTCGCCGCCCGCTGGTAGAGCAGGACCAGTTCGTCCGCCTCGTCCGGCGTGAGGCGCCGGCGCCGGGCGAGCACTTCGAGCCGGTTCCACTCCCCGCGCCGCTCGGCGACGTACGCGTCCAGGTCCACCGGCGCAGCGTAGCCAACGCCGATCGGGTTAACTACCCGCATGACTGTGGCGGTGACGACCCCGGAGCGGCGCGACGACCCGCTCGTCAACGGCGAGGCCGTCGAGGTCGACGTGCGCCTGGCCCGGGTCGGCTCGCGGGCGCTCGCTCTGCTCCTCGACCTCGCGGTGCAGGCCGTCATCGTGCTGATGCTGCTCACCCTGATCGGGATCTCGGCGACGGCGCTGCCGAGCCAGGTCGCCGACGACGCGTTCATGGAGGCCGCCCTCACCATTTCGACGATCATCGTGTTCATCGGCTATCCGACGATCGTCGAGACCCTCACCAACGGCCGCAGCCTCGGCAAGCGCGCGATGGGCCTGCGGGTGGTCCGGGTGGACGGCGGCCCGATCCGGCTGCGGCACGCGCTGACCCGGGCCCTGATCGGCGTCGCGGTGGAGTGGCCCGGCCTGCTGTTCGTGCCGCTGACCTGGGCGGTGGCGCTGATCACGATGCTCGTCTCACCGCAGGGCCGGCGCCTCGGCGACCAGGCGGCGGGCACCATCGTCATCCACGAGCGCTCGCCCGCGCCGTGGGGCTGGGTGCCGTCCATGCCGCCGCAGCTCGCCGGCTGGGCGGCCGGGCTGGACCTGAGCGGGCTCGACGATCAACTGGCGCTCGCGGCCCGGCACTACCTGGCCCGGGCCACGAGCATCCGCGAGCCGCAGAACGGGCGGTTCGCCCAGCAACTGGCCCAGGAGGTCGCCGGGCGGATCGCCCAGCAGCCGCCGCCCGGCACGCCGCCGTGGATGTTCCTCAGCGCCGTGCTCGCCGAGCGCCGCCGCCGGGCCGCCTCCCGGGTGCACACCACCCGGGCGCTGACCCAGCGGATCTGGCCCGGCTTCGGCCGGCTCTCCTGGACCCAGCCGGCCGCCGTCGACCCGTCCTGGGATCCGGCGGGCCGCAACCGGCCGCTGCTCGGCGTCGTCAAGGAGCAGGGCCGGCCGGACCCGCTACATCCGCTCCGGCGTGGCAATCCCCAGTAGATCCAGGCCCTGCCGCAGGGTCCGGGCCGTGAGCACGCACAGGGCGAGACGACTTTCCCGTACGCCCGCGGGCGCGCTCAGCACGGGGCAGCTCTCGTAGAAGGCGCTGAACGCCTGCGCGATGCCGTACAGGTGGGCGGCGAGCCGGTGGAACTCCAGCGACCGGGCCGCGTCCGTGACCACCGGCTCGAAGCCGAGCACCTCGAGGGCGAGGGCCCGCTCGGCGTCCGTGCCGAGTCCGATCCTGCCCTCGAACGCGCCGGCCTTGCGCCGGATCGCCTGGATCCGGGCGTGCGCGTACTGCTGGTACGGCCCGGTGTTGCCGGTCAGCGCCAGCATCCGGTCCCAGTCGAAGACGTAGCCGGACCTCCGGTCGCCGGACAGGTCGGCGTACTTGATCGCGCCGATGCCGACGGCCCGGGCGACCTCCGGCGCGGGCGCGAGCTCCGAGGCGCGGGCGATCGCCTCGTCCACCACGGCCGCCAGCTTGATGGACTCGCCGGACCGGCTGCGGAACATCCTGCCGTCGGTGCCGAGGATCGAGCCGAAGCCGGCGTGCTGCGCCGTCACCGGTTCGGGCAGCCAGCCGGCGGCATCCGCCACCGCGAACACCATCTGGAAGTGGGTCCGCTGTGGTGCGCCCACGAAGTACAGCAGCCGGGTCGCGCCGAGCTCCCGTACCCGGTACCGCAGCGCGGCAAGGTCCGTGGCCGCGTACCCGAAACCGCCGTCGCTCTTGCGAACGATCAGCGGGAGCGGATCGCCGTCGCGTCCGGTGCAGCCGGGCGGGAACGCGCAGAGCGCGCCGTCGCTCTCGACCAGCAGGCCCTTGGCGGCAAGCTCGGCCACGACGGATTCCAGCCGGTCGTTGTAGAAGCTCTCGCCGATGAAGTGTTCCGGGCCGAGCGTGACGCCGAGCCGGTCGTAGGCGAGCAGCAGGTAGCGCTGCGACGCGGTGACCAGTTGCCGCCACTGCCGCAGCGTCGGCTCGTCGCCGGCCTGCAGCGCCACCACCCGCAGCCGGGCCCGGGTCTTGAACCCCTCGTCGGTGTCGAACCTGAGCCGGGCCGCCTGGTAGAACGCCGTGAGATCGCCGATGTCGGCGGCGTCACCGGCGCCGAGGTGCTCGATGAGCATGCCGAACGCCGTGCCCCAGTCGCCGAGGTGGTTGGCCCGCACGACGTCGTGGCCCAGCCATTCGAGCAGCCGCGCCGCGGCGTCGCCGATGACGGTCGAGCGCAGGTGCCCGATGGTGAGTTCCTTGGCGATGTTCGGCGAGGAGTAGTCGACGACGACCCGTTCCGGGTGCGCGGCGAGCGGCACGCCGAGACGCGGGTCGGCGGCGACCTCGTTCGCGGCGTCCGCGATGACGTCGTCGGTCAGCCGCAGATTGATGAAGCCGGGTCCCGAGACCCCGGCCGTCGCGACGCCGGCCAGGTCGGCCGCCGCGAGCACCTCGCCGGCCAGGTCGCGGGGTGCCCGGCCCAGCCGCCGGGCGAGCGGCAGGGCCGCGTCGGACTGGAAGTCGGCGTGCCGCGAACGCCGCACCGCCGGATCGACGGTCGCGCCCGCGACCTCGGAGAATGCGGCGCCGAGCCGCCCTGCGAGCAGAGCCTCGAAATTCATGACAACCCAATCGACGGTACGCGTGGAGGCGGGTCGACCGGTGCCGGCGGGATCGACCCGCCGGCTGGGAACGTGCTAGCTCAACCGGAGGGTGTTCGTCCGGCGTCGCTCGCTGCTGGCACTGTGCACGGCGACGATGCTAGCCGCTCGGGCCGCCCGGCGTGATGGAGAATCGTCCGGTGAGCGAGCGCTGGGCGGCAGACGCGGAGGGCGTCGTCACGCTCCCGTCGGGCCGGCGGGTGCGCGGGCGCGGCCTGCGGCGGCCGGCCCCGGCCGGGCCGGACCCCGAGTTCGGCGTGTACCTGCTCGGTTCCGAGCCGCCGGCGACGGCCTGGGAGAGCCGGTGGCTGCGCTGGCCCGACTTCCGGCTTCCGGCCGACCGGCGGCGGGCGGCCGAGGTGCTGCACGAGGCGTGGCTGCGCGCCGCGACCGAGCGGGTCGAGCTGGCCTGCTTCGGCGGCCGGGGACGCACCGGCACCGCGCTTGCCTGCCTGGCCGTGCTGGACGGCGTGCCGCCGGAGCAGGCCGTCGCCTGGGTACGCGGGCACTACCACCGCCGCGCGGTCGAGACGCCCTGGCAGCGGCGCTACGTCCAGCGCTACCGCTGACTGCACGGGGCGCGCCGAAGATCGGCCGATCGACGAAATTCTTCGTCCATGTCGGACTGACGGGCGTTGTTGTGAGCTGCTTCACTGAACTGGCCGGTATCGGTTCGGGGGACGGGGACTCCGCCATGACCAACACCACCAGCGGCCAACGCCCGGCGACGGTCAGGGCCGCCGCCGCCCTGATGACGGGCACCGCCCTGATCTATCTGATCAGCGCCTTCGTGCTCATCTGGCAGACCGGCCGGAGCCGGGCGTGGATTCGCGACGAGTTCGAATCGTTCGACCCGGACGGCGGGCCCATGCTGGGCCTGGTCCAGTCCGCCCCGGTGGTGGTCGCGGTGCTCACCATCGTCGCGGCGCTGCTGTTGCTCGGCGCCGTGGCCGCGGTGCGCTCCGGGAGCCAGGCCGGCCGCGTCTTCGCCTGGGTCGTCATGGGCCTGCTGCTGTTGTGCGGCACCAGCGCCGTCTCCAACGGCGGAACCCCGGACTTCGGCAACAACATGACCATGCGGTCCACCCGGTTCGGCGGACCCGGCGAGTCGGGGACCACGTTCCACACGCTGCCGGATTCCTACGCGGCGGCGCACCGGATCGTGAGCGGGGTGTTCGCGGGCCTCGCGATGGTCGCGCTGATCGTCGCGATCGTGCTGCTCGCCCGGCCGTCGGCCGGACGCTGGTTCCGGCCGCAGCGGTTCGTCCAGCAGCCGGGCTACCACCCGATGCCCTACCCCGGCCGGCCGGACCAGTTCGGTGGCCCGCCGCCGGGACAGTTCGCCGCACCGCCGCCCTGGCCGGTCGCGGCACCGCAGCCCTGGCCGGTCGCGGCCCCGCCGCCGGGGCAGCCCGGGCCACCGTGGAGCCGCCCGGTCGATGGGGGCACGGTCCGTCCGGCGGCACGCCCGCAGGCCCCGGTCGACGCCGAACTGGCGGTTCTCGTCCGGCGGCACCAGCGGGGTGAGATCACCGACGCCGAGTTCGAGGCGGCCCGGGCCCGGCTGACCGGGTCCTGACAGGGCGCCGCCCGGGCCGTGATCACGCCGCCGCCCCAGGTCGGGCGATGTCGGACAGAGGCGGAAATTGCGACGGCGGGGATTGCCGGCGTTTAGGGTGGAAACGCTCTGCCGGATCCTCGAGGGGACGACGATGATCACGATCTCCCGCACGTTCACCGTCGTCGCCGCCGCCGAGGCGGTGCTCGCGTACCTGAAGGACTTCGGCAACCTGGGCGGCGGGGACGCGTCCGCCCGGCGGAGCGTCCGCGCCGACGACGGGCCGCTCGCCGTGGGCGCCAGCTGGCACAACACCTCGAGGATCCTCGGCGTGACGAGCGAGCTCACCTACACGCTGCACGCCGTCGAGAGCGACCGCCTGGTCTTCGTGGGCCGCAGCGAGGGCGCGACCTCGACCGACACCATCACCGTGCGCCCGGCCGCCGGCGGCAGCGAGGTCACCTACCACGTCGACCTCGAGATGCACGGCCTCGCCAAGCTGGCCACCCCGGTCATGAGGATCGAGTTCGAGCGACTCGGCGACGAGACCGCGGCCCGGCTCACCGGCGCGCTGAACCGGTTGACGTCCGCGGCCTGACCGCGGCACCGGGCGGTCCGGCCCGGATCCGCGAGGGGAATTCCCCCATATCGGGGACGCGCCCTAGACCTTGAAGCTGTCCACGAGGCCGCGCAGGTCGCCGCTGGTCCGGGCCAGGCCCTCCGCGGACTCCCGGGCCTGCTGCACCGCCGTCGTCGTCTCGCCCATCGCCATGGAGACGCCCGCGATGTTCGTGGCGATGTTCTCGCTGCTGCTCGCCGCCTCGGAGACGTTGCGGCCCATCTCGCTGGTCGTGGCCGTCTGCTCCTCCACCGCCGCCGCGATCAACGTCTGGAAGTCGCTGATCCGGCCGACCACCGCGCCGATCTCGCCGATCGCCTCGGTCGCGTTGGCGGAGTCGGCCTGGATCGCCTGCACCAGGCGGGCGATGTCCTCGGTCGCCTTCGCCGTCTCCTGGGCCAGGTCCTTGACCTCGCCCGCGACGACCGCGAAGCCCTTGCCCATCTCGCCGGCCCGGGCCGCCTCGATCGTGGCGTTGAGCGCCAGCAGGTTGGTCTGCTCCGCGATCGACGTGATCATCTTGACCACGTCGCCGATCTGGGCCGAGGACTCGCCGAGCTTGCCCACGGTGGTGTTGGTCTGCTCGGCCACCGCGACCGCCTCGGTCGCGACCGAGGCCGCCGCGCCGGCGTTGCGGGCGATCTCGTCGATGGCGGAACTCATCTCGTGGCTGCCCGCGGCCATCGTGCGGACGTTGCCGGAGACGCCGTCGGCGGCCCGCGCCACCGCGGCGGCCTGTACCTCGACGTGCGCGCTGGAGTCCGCGACCCGGGCCGACACCGCCGACAGGTCGTCGGACGCCGTCGCGATCGTGCCGGCGTGCCCCGCGATCTCGGTGACGGTCTCGCTGAGCGACTCGGCGGTCCGGTCCACCGCGTCGCCGAGCTTGCCGAGTTCGTCCTTGCGCGCGAGGCTCGCGCGGGCGGTGAGGTCGCGCCGGGCCAGGCGGTCGAGCGCCGCGACGACCACCGCGAGCGGCCGGACCACCGAGCGGGTGACACGGAAGCCCATGAGGAACGCCAGGATCACGGCCAGCAGCAGCGTGCCGCCGAGCACCTGGAGGCTGGTCTCGCGGACCTTCGCCGCGTCGGCGCGCAACTGCGCCGCCCGGGCGTTGAGGGACTTGTCGAGCGCGTCGGTGACGTCCAGGACCTTGCCGTACGAGTCGGAGGCGGGCCCGCCGTTGATGTTGGTCATGGCCTCGGCCCGGGCGGCCGGGGTGTCGCCGGCCAGGATGTTCATGATCTTGTCGTCCCACTGGAAGAAGTCGTCCCACGCGGGCTTGAGCTCGGCGAACTTGGCCTTCTCGGCGTCGGTCATGCCGTCGACGTGGGTGGCGGCCAGGCCGTCGTAGATGGCCTTCTTCGACTTCAGCTCGCCCTTGCGGTTGAAGCCGTCCGGGCCGGTCGCCTTCTCGAATCCGAACGCGCCGGCGTCCGCGACCACCAGCCCCTGCCAGCCGGACACGTCAGCCACCAGGTACTGGGCCGCCTGCAGGTCGTCGCGCACCTGCTCGAGCACCGCCAGGCGCTTCTGGGTGGCGTTCTGCTGCTCCAGCCCCCACCAGCCGACCCCCGCCGCGACGACGATCAGAGAGGTGAGCAGGAGATATGACGCGCCGAGCCGCTTGCCGACGCCGATGTCCTTGACACGCACGAGTCGTACTCCCCTGGGACGGCGGCACCGGATACACCGCACGTCCTACCCGTTCGGCCGGAATCTCCCTTGATTGAGCGACTAGCCCGAAATGCTGCGTTGACGCGCCGCCTCGTACAGGGCGACGGACCCGGCGGTGGCGGCGTTCAGCGAGCTCGCGGCGCCCGTGATGGGGATGCGGACCACCTCGTCGCAGGCGTCGCGCCAGGCGGCGCTCAGCCCGTGCGTCTCGTTTCCGACGGCGAACACGGTCGGCCCGGTGAGGTCGTGCTCGGCGATCTCGACCGGGCCGTGCTCGTCGGCGCCCACGATCTGCACGGGTACGCCGTCCGCACGGGCAACTTTCACCCAGTCGAGGACCTCGACGTGGCTCGGCACCCGTACCACCGGCAGCGCGAAGAGCGAACCGGTGCTGGCCCGCACCGCCTTCGGGTCGTACGGGTCGGCGGCGTGCCCGGTGACGACCACCCCGGCCGCGCCGAACGCGTCCGCCGAGCGCACCAGGGTGCCCACGTTGCCGGGCGTCGTCGGCCGGTCGAAGACCACGACCAGCATGGCCGGGCCGGGGACGATGCGGGCGAGGTCGTCGCCCGGCATCGCGACGACGGCCAGCAACTCCGGCGCCTCGTCGTCCTTGCCGCCCAGCTCACGCATCAGCTCGGCGGCGACAACGGCCTGCGGCGCGCCCGCGATGTCGACGATGTCGCGCCCCCACCGGGACAGGCCCGGACCGTCCGAGACGAGCATCGCGCGGATCTCCCAGCCACGCTCGACGGCCAGGGAGATCGGGCGTACGCCCTGCACCAGGAACTCACCGGCGCGCTGCCGCTTGTTCCGGTTGGTGAGCAGCGCCTGCCACTGCTGGAAGGTCGCGTTGCGCGTGCTGATCCGCATCGTTCTGGCCACGGCACACAGTCTGGTGCATCTCGTGCGCTCACATCTCGGGCGGGTGGCCGCCGCCGGGAGGTCCCGCCCGCCGCCGGGCGGCGGGCGGGGCCGGCGGTCAGACCTCGCCGGGCTCGAGCAGCGGCTCCTCGGCGCCCTCCGGCGCCGCCTGGTCGCGCAGGTGCCGGTTGTTGCGCGGCTCCTGCCTGGTCTTCGCGTCGTTGAGCCGGCGGCGCAGGTCGTCGCGGACGTCGTTGAGCGCCGCGTGCAGGTCCTCCTCCTGGGAGGTCGTCACGAACTTCGGCCAGCCGGCGATCCAGCATTCCAGCGTGACCTTCTGCCCCCGGGCCTCGCGGTCCTTCACCGAGACCTCGAGTTCGGTCGTGTCCGCGTGGAAGCCGGCCAGCCGGGCGTCCAGCGTCGCGAACTGCTCGGCGATCCAGTTGCGGTCACCCTGGGAGAACCCGGCACCCACCCGCAGGCAGTCCCCGACGGTGGCGGGGTTCGCGACCGCGCTCATCGCCACACCTCCCGGGAGACGGACCGGGCATTGCACAGAGTTACGGTCACCATGGTCGCTGACCCTTCGGCTCGGGAAATGTTCCTGATCACCGACTACCCACCCGGAAGGGACGGCGAAACGGACTTCAAACCCCGAATCGGGAGGCGGGCCTCGTCAGCCGCCCGGGCGGCGTTCGCGGCGGATCGCGTGCACCTTCCCGGCCGGGTCCTCGGTGGTCGCCACGCGCAGGCCGCTGAGGTAGCCGTCGGTCTCGCGCTGCTCCCCGTACTCGGTGGTCAGCTCGGCGATGCGCTCCTCGAGCATCCGCAGCTCACGCTCGCGGTCGGCGGCGAGCTGGGACCGGAGCTCGGCGAACAACTCGTCGACCCGCTGGACGGCCACCTCCGGCTCGCGCTGCACCTGCCGGATCCGCTGCAGGATCTGGTCGCGAGAGAACACCACCACGACCGAGAGCCAGGAGAGCACGAACAATCCGGTGACGACGGGGAAGGTGGCGAGGGGCCGGAGGTCGGGCGGGGGCGGCGGCAGGCCGTTGGGGCCCGGCGGCGGATGCGCGGGCGGCAGCCCGACCAGAATCGTGATGATGAGTGCGCCGGTCGCGGCCGTGGCCACGACGAGGCAGACCAGCAGCAACCTGCTCATCTGGATGGACAGTCCGCCCACGGTGGACCCATGGTCGGCGCGGACTCGCTCAGTCATGGTCCGAGATTACGGAAGTTCCGGTGTGGATGCGATATCGATCATGCCGACCTCCGCCGGCGCAACACTTTCCGGTACGGCTCGAACATCCGGTCGAGCACCGTCTCCAGGGCGGCCCGGTCGCCCGCCGGGATCGGCGAGTCCTCCCGGAGGATCCGTCCGAGCTCGCGGACCAGCGGGTGAACGGCGGGCGCGGCCGGCGCCGGCCCACCCAGCCGATCCGGGTACGCCGCCACGACGATCTCGGGGATGCTCCGGCCCAGCACGGGCGCGATGCGCTCGATCGACCTGATGGTCGGCCGCTGCTCCTCGCTGAGCCAGCGCAGCACGACGGACGGGTCGGTGCCGACCGCGCGCGCGAAGTGGGTGGGCGTCGGAAACCCGGCCGCCTGTATCGCTTCCTTCAGGTAGCCACCGAAGCCGATCAGCGGCCGCGAGGGGGTCATCGGGCCAGAATAGACGCTCCCGGCCGTCCGGCGATTGGTTGCGGCTCCGCGTACTGCTACCGTCGTTGGCTAGATAACCAATGAGCTCGGGCGGAGCGAGAGGTCGTGGCGGCGTGGTGCAGACGACGGTCCTGGTGAGCATCCTGATGATCTGCGTCGGCGCGGCCGTTTTCCTTCACCACCGGCCCCGATGGACCCGGATCACCACGGGCGCACCGGACGACCTGGGCGGCGTCCCGGTGCCGGCGGTCGCACCGGCCCCCGGCCCGCCCCCACCGCCGGCCGCGGCCCCGCCGATGGCTCGGGCCGAGCCGGCGCCCGCACCCGCGCCCCGGCCCGCCGAGATCATCGAGACGCCGGCGGAGCGACCGGCCCCGGTTTCGGCCGGCCCCGCGGCCCGGCGCGCCCGCAACAACGGCTTCGACCGGTTCGCCGCACCCGCGGCCCGGGCGCGCGCGCACCGAGCCTGACCACCGGTCGCCCTGTTCACGCGGGCGACTTCGCCGGCATCGTGACGGCCTGCTCGGGCACGACCTCCGGGAGCACGCCGACGCGGATCCAGAACTCGCCGATAGACGCGGCGGCGGTCGCCCCGGGAATCAGGAACCCGGCCGGCGCGGCAGCCAGGTCGCGTTCGGGTTCACCATCGACCTGCCCCTCGACGGAATCGAACGCGCCGGCGGCGGAGATCAATTGCCCGCGATTCCCATTATCCGGGCACCGAATTGATCCATTCAGAATTGGCGGGTGCCCTTTTGGGTGGGTTAATCATGCCACGTCCCGGTCTTTTCGAGATCCATTGACGGCTGCCTCGACATCGCTTGAATCGGTTAATGACAACGTCTTTTTACGAGTCGCCGTCCGGAAACCTTTCCTCCGAATTGATCTATACGATCGAGGAATCGAATACCTCTCGGGAAAGGGAAATCCGAATGAGATCCGTTGTCAGATCGGTAACCGTTACGGGAGTCGGCGTCGCGCTGATGCTGGCGGGCGGCGTCGCGGCGCAGGCCCAGCCGCCCGCGTCGGCCTCCGGAAACGTCAGCACGGTCGCCCGGACGTCCGGCGGCACGGCGGTGACCAGCCCCGCGGCGATCGCCGAGGTGGAGGCCTACTGGACGCCCGAACGCATGGCGGCCGCGGTGGACCTGGACCTGAAGGTCCCCGACTCCGACCCGGTCGGCGCCCCGGCGCCGCAGGGCAAGCCCGGCAGCCTCGCCCCCGCGCCGCCGAAGCGCGGCCTGACCGCGCTGAACCAGTCCGTGACCGTCGGCAAGGTGTACGTCTCGGTACCCGGCGGCACGGGGCAGTGCTCGGCAAGCGCCCTGAACAGCGGAAAGCGCCGCCTGGTCATCACCGCCGGCCACTGCGTGCACGCCGGTGCCGGCGGCGGCTGGTACTCGAACTTCATCTTCGTGCCGGGCTTCCGGCAGGGCGTCTCGCCAGTGGGCAACTTCGTCGCCGGCAACCTCACCGCCCGCAGCGCGTGGATCAACAACAGCAGCAGCGACGAGGACATGGCCATCGCGATCATGAACAACGGCGGCATCTACGGCGCCACGGTGGTCGACACCGTCGGCGGCATGGGCCTGCGGTGGAACTGGGGCTACTCCGTCGCAGTGACCATCCTGGGCTACCCGGCCACTGGCGGCTTCCCCGGCGACCTTCAGTACTTCTGCCAGGGCACCACGTGGAATGGTCACGGCCAGCAGGTGCGGGCCTGGTGCAACATGACACAGGGCTCCAGCGGCGGACCCTGGCTGCAGGAATACAACGATCAGAACGGCCTCGGATACACCAACAGCGTGGTCAGTCATCGACACGACGACGCCGCCCAGATGGACGGCCCGTACTTCGACAACGACGTCAAGAGCCTCTTCGATTTCGCGGAGGGTCTGTCCCCGGCGTGACCCCCGATAAATGAATGGCGGAGGCCCCGGTATTCCTGCCGGGGCTCCCGGCTCGCGATCAGATCGAGGGAACGACGGGCGGATGAATGGCGTCTCAGGCAGCATGACGATCAAGTGGTGGCACTTCCTGACGGTGGTGACGATTATGTCGATCACGGGATGCGGCCAGGGTGGCGCCGCGGCGCCACCCCCCGAGACCGGGGGCATCTGGGGGCGGACGTTCGTCTCGGCGCCGGCCGCGGCGGGCGAGGAGTCCAGAAGGCTCGCCGCCGGCACCCGCCTGCGCCTGGGATTCGAGCCGGGCGGCGTCACGGCCGAGGCCGGATGCAACCACCTCACCGGCACGGCCGCCGTCGACGGCGACCGGCTGGTGGTCTCGGACGTCGGCGGCACGATGATGGCCTGCTCGCCGGAGCTGATGGATCAGGACGCCTGGCTGACGGCCTTCCTGCAGGAGCGGCCGCGCTGGCAACTCGACGGCGACCTCCTGGTGCTGAGCACCGCAACGACCCGGCTGCGGCTGATCGACATCCGGGCCGCCGAGCCCGACCGGCCGCTGGCCGGCCCGCGCTGGTCGGTGCAGTCCCTGATCGACGGCGAGGCGGCCGCGTCGGTCCCGGCCGGCGCCGAGGCCCACCTGACCTTCCGGGACGGCCGCGTGACGGGCTCGGCGGGCTGCACCGAGATAGCCGGCCCGGCGGCCGTCGGCGACGACTCGATCACCTTCTCCCGCCTGACCACCCGGGCGCGGACCTGCGCGCCCGAGTTCGAGGCGCTGGACCGCACGGTCCTCGGCCTGCTCCGCGGCGAGCTGTCCTACCGCGTCACGGGCGACCGGCTGACGCTGACCCGCGCCGACGGCGGCGGCCTGGACCTGCGCGCCACCCCCTGACCCGCGGGATCCCCGGCGCCCGGCCTTCCCGTACGGCTAGTCTCACGACTATAGTCGTCCGCATGGACGGTGGGTCCCCGCGCCTGGTCGGCGCTCACGAGATCCGGGACCTGCTCGGCGTGAGCCGGCAGCGGGTCTACCAGATGGCCGCGCGATCCGACTTCCCGAGACCCGTCGCCACCCTGGCGCAGGGCAAGGTCTGGGCGGCCGACGACGTCGAGGCGTGGATCGGCACCCACCGGCGGCGCCGTGTCTGCGATGCGGACGCGGCTCAGCGCGCGGGCTCGGAGACCTGAGCTCGCCGACTCAGGCGATCGGGCCGGCGGGCCGGCCGGCACCCTGCTCCTCGCCGTGGTTCACGCGTAGACGGCGCGCACGGCATCGACGAAGGCCCTCCCGCGCGGCGACGGCGATCCGGCCCGCGTGGGGAAGAGCTCCATGCGCAGGTCGGAGGTCAGCTCGAGCTGGACGCCCGCGCCGTCGGCGTCCTTGTTCACGAAGTTGTCGATCGACGTGCCGGCGACGTCGGCGGGTGCGGGCTGCACGACGGTGAAGCCCGCCACGCGCAGGGCGGCGGCCAGCTCGGCGCCGGTGGCGGTGTCCCGTCCCCCGACGTATGCGACCTTGCCCGGCTTGTTCGCGCCGTGTACCGACAGGGCGTGGGTGCGCTGGGCGATCAGGATCAGGCACTCCTCGACGTCCCAGTGCTCGCTGGTGACGTGCAGCCGCCCGTTCTGGCCGGCGGGAAGCCTGCCCATGAACTGGCACTGCGTGTGTTGCGTGCCGTCCGCCGGCGGGTCGTCCAACGGCGTGCCGTCGATGTTCACGCCGGCTATCGCGCTGGTGATCTCGCTGGTGCGCAGCTCGATCCCGCCGCCGTGCGGTGCGACGACGATCAGCGGCGAACTCGAGATCGTCCAGCCGAGGTCGTAGGCGACGCCCGCCTTCTCCACCTTGCGAAGCGCGGTCATCGACGGGTACTCGGCGACCGTGCCCGCCGCGGCGAGCGGTTGCCGCGGCGGCTCCCGCCGGTCGCCGGCGAGCCCGTAACCGGCCACCAGCGCGAGGGGGACGGCGACGGCGCTGAGCATCCAAGGCACGCGTCTGTCCATGTGTTGCTCCCACCCCCCGAGGACTTGCCCGGGATCGTAGCGATCCGGGGCAAACAGCGGCGCCGGCAGGAGATCCCTGACCTGCCGCTTGCCCCGGCCGCGCTGGTCACGTGGATCGACCGGGTGCACGAGGACGTCACGGTGACGGCCCGCGACTACCCCTTCATCGCGTACGGGACCGACTGGCTCGCCTTCGCCCACCTGACGATCGCGATCTCCCCCTGGGGGCCGTGGCGCGATCCGGTCCGCAACGTCTGGGTGGTCGAGCGGTGCACGATCCGCTGCGCCGCGATCATCCCGCTGGCGCTGATCACCGGGCCGATCCGCCACCTGCCCTGGTGATGGGAACTGATCGACATGTCGTTCGGCGTCTTCGGCGTCACTCCGCTGCTCATCGTCCGGCGGCCGACCAGGCGGCTCGCTTCGCCGGAGTTTGCACTTACGTTCCCCTAGCTCCATAAAGTAAGGCAAATGCGACGTACAGTGTTGTCCGTATTGACGATCGCCGCGCTGGCGGCAACCGGCTGCCGGGTCGCGCCGGCCGACGCCGGCGGCCCGCAGACCGGATGCGCCCCAACCGCGCGGCCACGCGGCATCGCCGCGAAAATCGTCGGCATCGCCCAGACCACACGACGGGACCTCGGCCTCAGCGCGGCCGTGGTCCGCGTGACGGTCGGCGGCCGAGAGGTCGTGACCGCCGCCGCCGGCGACTCGACGACCGGCATACCGGCGAAAACGAACATGCGCTTCCGCGTCGGATCGGTCGCCATCGCGTACCTGAACATCCTGCTGCTGCAACTGGTCGACAAGGGCACCGTGACGCTCGACGACCCGATCGCGCGCTGGCTTCCCACGCTGCCCCGGGCCGGCAAGGTCACACTTCGCATGCTGGGCAGCAGCACATCCGGATACCCCGACTACGAGAGCTACCCGCCGTTCATCGCCCGGCTCTACGCCGACCCGTTCCAGCACTGGACCGAACAGGAGCTCATCGACCTGGCCCTGTCCCGCCCCCAGTGGTACGAACCCGGCACCAACTGGAGCTATTCGCACGCCAACTTCGTCATCCTCGGCCGGGTTCTCGAACGCATCACCGGCACTCCCCTGGAGAAACTGCTCCGCCGGCAGGTGCTGAACCCGCTCGGCCTCTCCGCGACCAGCAGCGAGAACACCTCGACCATCCCCGGCCCGGTGCTGCACAGCTACACCACCGAACGCGGCCGGTTCGAGGACTCCACATACTGGAACCCGTCGTGGACCACCGCCGCGGGCGCCGTCCTGACCTCGAACATCTGCGACCTGGCAACCTCGGCGCGGGCCGTCGGCACCGGGCGGCTCATCTCCGCACAGGCCCTGCGCACCCAGCTGAACCCGGGCACCGTGGGCCTCGGCAAGCCGACCAGCACCTGCCCGGCGACGATCTGCGTGCACCAGGCCGAGAGGTATCACTTCGGGCTGGGCGTCGCCGTCAAGGACGGCTGGATCCAGCAGACGCCGTCGTTCGCCGGCTACTCCGCCGTGCAGACCTACCTGCCCGGCAGGAACATCGCGATCGCGGTCGCCACCACCCGAGGCAGCACCACCACGGAGGTGAACTCCGCCGAGACCGTCGCCCACCGAATCGCCACCCTCCTCACCACGCAACCGGGCGGCTGATTCCAAGATCGGATGGTGGGCCACAGGACATCCACCTACCGCGGGAACAGCGCGAACCGAAGGTCGCCAACTGTCGGCTTGTCCAATGATCGGAAGGGATCCGGACGGTCGGGTCGCGGAAGGTCGCCTGCGAATCCGGGTGGGTGTGGCCGCCTCGGCGTTCCGTTCTTGGTGAGCGGTACGGCACACTCGGTGACACGCGCGCGACCGGATGGGGGCCCGCATGCCGTTCCTCAACGTTGTCGATCCGGCGTTTGATTTCACCGCGCCGGAGGTGTTCGCCGCCCAGGCCGCCAGTTGGTACGCCGACAGTCCACTCGGTCCGCTCGTCCTCAGATACGCGGAGACGCAGGAACTGCTCCGGGACCGGCGGCTCGACCACGGCGGCGACGGCTACCTCCGGCAGAACGGCATCACCTCCGGGCCGATCTACGACTGGTACGTACCGATGATCGTCAACCACGACGGCGCCGACCACCGCAGGCTCCGCGGCCTCGTCGGGCGTTCCTTCACCCCGCGCACCATCGACCTGCTCCGGCCGTTCATCCGCGCCACGGCCGAAGCGCTGGCGGACGATCTCGCCGGCGCCGACCCGGCCGATTTCGTCGACGCCTTCGCCAATCGGCTGCCGCTGGCGGTCATGGGCGAACTGCTCGGTGTGCCCGCCGAGGACTTCGGCACATTCAGCGTCTGGTCGAGCGACATCGGCCTGATCTTCGCCCTGGCCACCGGCGGTGACACGGCGACCCGCGTCGAACAGGCGGTTTCGGGCCTGGACGGATATGTGGACACACTGATCGACCAGAAGGCGAAGCACCCGGCCGACGATCTGATCTCCAGGATGGTCGCCGCCTGGCAGATCGAGAACACGGTCACCCGCGAGGAACTGCGCAACCTGCTGGTCACGCTGGTCTTCGGAGCGCAC
The DNA here is from genome assembly GCF_040638275.1 of Actinoplanes sp. NPDC026623. Taxonomy (NCBI): domain Bacteria; kingdom Bacillati; phylum Actinomycetota; class Actinomycetes; order Micromonosporales; family Micromonosporaceae; genus Actinoplanes; species Actinoplanes sp. NPDC026623. The sequence goes on from NZ_JBEZXZ010000044.1 coordinate 40,755, forward strand.
GACAACACCCGCCACCAGTTCTCCAACACGATGGTCAGCTTCGCCGAACACCCCGCGCAATGGACGCTGCTGCGCGACCGGCCGGAATTGATCGACCGCGCCGTCACCGAGACGATGCGCTGGCGGCCGTCCGCGGCGAGCGTGTTCCGCCGAGCGGCCGAGGACTTCGAGTATCACGAGGTGCCGATCGCCGCGGGGACCTTCCTGACCATGGCCGTGCACACCGCCCAGCGTGATCCGCGCGCATACCCCGGCGGGGAATCCTTCGACATCACGGCCGTCCGCGAGGCTCCTTTGCTCCAGTTCGGCGCCGGGCCGCACTATTGCCTCGGCTCCGCGCTCGCCCACGTCCAGCTGGGCGAGGCCCTTCCGGTCCTCGTCCGCCGATTCGGGCCGCCGGTCATCGCCGGAGAGGTGACCTGGCGGCCGGCGATCGGCACCCACGGGCCGAACGAACTGCCGTTACGCTTCTCGGCGCCCGCCTGAACGCGCTCATGGCCGGGCGTCAGGCGGGATGAGTCGACGTCCGGGATCACCGCGGCGGAGGGCGCCTGAGGCGTTGGCGGGCCCGGGAGCGGGCGGCTTCGGCCGGGGTCGAGCCGGTGGCGCGGGCGGTACGCAGGATGCCGGCAAGAGTGTCGGCGATGCCGTGCACCCGGGCGGCCGCCTGCGCGGCGGTCTCGTGGTGCAGTTCGACGGCGGTCGCGTGGATGATGCCGCCCGCGCTGACCACGACATCCGGCGCCCAGAGGACGCCATGCCGGCTCAGCAACCCGGCGGTGGCCGGGGCGTCGAGTTGGTTGTTGGCCGGCCCGGCGATCGCGGCGCAGCGCAGCGTCGGCACCGAACGCGCCGTCAGCAGGCCGCCCAGGGCCGCCGGAACGAGCACGTCCACGTCGGCGGTCAGGCAGTCCTGCGGGCCGGCCCAGGCGGCACCGGCGGCGTCGGCGAGCGCGCGCCGGGTCTCATCGATGTCGCCGGCGACCAGGGTCGCGCCGGCGTCGGCAAGCATCCGCAGGACGTGACCACCCACGCGACCGAGGCCGAGCACGGCGAAGCTGCGCGCGGACAGGTCGGCCGAGCCGAATCGCTCGGTGCACAGGGCGCGCAGCGCGGCCAGCACGCCGACGGCGGTGTGCTCGGAGGAGTCGCCGCTGCCGCCGGCATCCACCGGCCGGCAGAATGCGTGCGGGGTCCGCTCGGCGATCGTGAGCATGTCGTCGGGTCCGGTTCCCACGTCCGGGCCGGTGGCGTAGGCGCCGGCCAGGCCCGCGATGACGTCGCCCACGTCGTGCAGCAGCGCCCGGCGGGCGGCCGCGTCCGGTGTCGCGTCCGGGGGCAGGGCGACGACGGTCTTGCCGCCGCCGTTGGGCAGCCCGGCAAGTGCACACTTGTCCGACATCGCGGCGGAGAGCCGCAGCGCGTCGGTGAACCCGTCGCGCCAGTGCGGGTAGTGCGCGATCCGGCAACCGCCGATGGCCTGCCCGAGCGCGGTGGAGTGCACCGCCACCACGATCGGCAGGCCGGAGCGGGTCCCCCGCTTGACGACGACATGTTCGTGCATGGGCTCGGTGTCGATGTCGGACGCGACCACGATGGCCCCCCTGTCATACGCTCGCCGGATTGCGACCGACGGTACGCAGCGCAGCGGCGCCGGGCGGCTCTCACCGAACGTCGTTCGGAAAGGGTGGCACGATCGCGGTCGTGGACGAACTTGATGCGGCGATCATCCAGCACCTGCAGACACATGCGCGGCAGACCAACCGCGAGCTTGCCCGCGCGGTCGGCATCGCGCCTTCCACCTGCCTCGAACGCGTACGGTCGCTGCGGGAGCGCGGCGTGATCACCGGATACCACGCCGAGATCAGCCTCGCGGCCCTCAATCGCGGGGTTCAGGCGCTGCTGCACGTACAGGTACGGCCGTTGAGCCGCACGGTGATCGACGGCTTCAAGGCGTACGCGATGAAGTTGCCCGAGGTGGTCTCGGTGTTCGTCGTGGCGGGCGGCGACGACTTCCTCGTGCATGTCGCCGTGCCCAGCGTGGACAGCCTGCACGCCTTCCTGATGGACAAGTTCAGTGGACGCCGCGAGATCGTCGGATTCCGCAGTTCGGTCATCTACCAGCACGCCCGGAAGCAGGTCATCGAACCGCTTGACCTGTGAAGGCGCCCGGTGCCTGCCTAATGGCGGGGCCGGAACTCGCGGGCGAGCACGTACCGTGCGGTGCCGGTGCCGATCCGGACGCCCTGCACATTGGCCGAACGGTAGTGCACGCCGCCCCAGATCCGCGCCTCCACGACCTCGGCCAGCGCCGCCGAGAAGCTGGGGAAGGCCCGCGTGGTGCCCGAGTCGGCGCTGTAGGCGCTCGTCGCGATGTCGTCGCGGCCGAAGAACCGCTGCCAGGTCAGGGTGATCGCCGAGAAGGAACAGGTGTGTCCCGACGTGTAGTCCGGGAACGGCGGAGTCACCAGCAGCGGCATCCAGGACGGGTCGGCGGAGGTCGCCGGGTTGCCGTCGTCGTTCGCCTCCTGCACCGCGGTGACCGGGCGCCAGAAGTTCCAGTACTTCTTCTCGTTGTAGCAGGCGATCAGGGCATCCACGTTGGTGATGTCGACCATCGCGAACATCCGCGCGGTCTGCAACGTGCTCAGCTGCCGCACCTCGGCAAGCTGGCGTTTCATGGCCCACTCGGTGAGCCGGCGGTCGTGCCACCAGATCGCCGACTGGGTCTGGTCGAGCGTGCGGACCGCACTCGTGACCCCGCCGATCGCTTTGACCTCGTTCAGATCCCGGGCGTACGCGGCGCTGCTCAGCGCCGGCGGGCCGGAGGTGCGGAACATCGCCGCGTCGGGAATGACGAACGGCCGCAGCTCGCCGAACCACGCGCCGTCCTGGGCGTACGCGGGCGGGGTGGGCCACCACTGGCCCGGCGCCGTGCCGACGTTCCAGGTGGCGGAGCCGAACGCGCCGTCGCCGACCCTGGCCGCGATCATCGCGTCGGCGGCCCGCCGGCCTACCTCGACGCCGCCAGCCTCGGCTCGGCCGTCCGGGATCTCGGCGAGGGCGGCGTCGTATTGCGCGCGCACGGTCGCGGCCTGCTCCGGAAAGAGCGACAGCAGGACGCCGGACGCGGCCGCGGCCACGGCGGCGTCGGCCGAGTAGCCGCGGCGCGCCCTCGGCGCGATCAGGTACGGCTGGTACGGCGCGCCGGCGATCGCGTTGACGGCGTCGTAGACCGCTCCCTGCACCATCGCGAAACTCCGCGCCGCGGTGGCCGGCGACTGCCTGGCCACCTCGTAGATCTCGTTCTGCGCGTTCAGGTTCCAGACCACTACGGCATTGGGGCGCTGTGGCGCGGCTTGGGCGGCGGCTTGGGCGGCTGAGGGTGCAAGGGCGCCGGTCAGAGCCAGGACCACGGTTGCGGTCAATGCGGGCAGGCGACTATGCGTCATCAGGATCCCCCGGGTCGCGAGCTGACGGAAGCTGCCCACCCACCCTGCTGGTCCGCGACCGTCCACACAAGACCTGTTCGCCGGCTGCCAATTTGGGGCGGGCGGGGATTCGAGCCCGTGGTCGTCAGCAGGCCGGCATCCTCGGGCGGGATAGTCCCATGTAACCTAGTCACATGTCCAGGCTATTGATGGGGACAGCGGAGATCCGGCAGCGGCTCGGCATCAGCAGGCAACGCGTCTATCAGCTCACCCAACGCCCCGACTGGCCTCCACCCCGCGATCACCTGGTCCAGGGCAGGGTGTGGAACCACGACGACGTCGAGGCGTGGATTCGGGTGCACCGGCCCGACCCTGCCCGTCCTCAAGAGCCAGGCGCGGGTGCCGGTCCGGGCGGCGTGCCGCCCGGACCGGGCCGGTCACTTCAGTGATCGCAGGGTGGTCCGTGCGCTGCGGGCCGCCTCGCGGATCGGCCGAACCTGGGCGCGGATCGCGTCGCCGTCCGGTCCGGGCTGGATCGCCAGCAGCTTGTCGACCTGGCCGCTCACGGAGGTCGTCACCGACTTGAGTTTGGCCTGGTCGACGTCCGAGCGGTCGTCCAGCTTGCCGGCCACGGCCAGTTCGGCGTCGATCGCCGCGGTGAGCCGGACCTTGGGGCCGGTCAGGATGAAGACGCGGAAGTCGTTCACCATGCTCTGAGCGTCGGCCTTCACCGCGGCCGCGGTGGTCTCGCCGGCGACCTTGGTACGCAGGGCGGTGAGCCCGGCCGTCTGGTCGTCGATCAGCTTGGCCAGCGTGGCCCGGTGCGCGCTCTGTACCCGGGCGGCCTTGTCCAGCGTGGTGTCGAAACGCTTGAGCGCGGCGAGGCGCTTGTCGATCCGGGCGGTGACCACCGTCTTCACCTTGTCGAGTGGCCTTTCCGCGGCCTGGGCCGGCGCTCCGGCGACAAGGGCGACGGCGAGCGCGGCGGTGGTCACCACGGCGGTACGCAGGGTGCGGTTCATCAGTGTCCTCTTTCTCAGTCCTGGTCCTGGGCCGGCTGTTCGTCGCCGCGCAGTTGCCGGTCGACCTCGTCGAGGAGGCCGTCGATGTCGGCGTTCGACTTGGTGCTCGAGGTGGTGGCCGACGTGGCGGTCGTGCCACGCGGCGAGGGCGAAGCGGGCGCGTCCACCGGCGGCCGCCGGGTCGGTGCCGAATCGGTGGCCGCGGGGTGACGGGCACAGCCGCCGGTCAGCAGCACGGCGGCCGCCAACGCGACGGCGAGGGTTCGTCTCATGCCAACGATCTTCGGGGTCAACTGTCAGGGAACCGCGAGCGGTTTGTAAGGATCAGGTCAGGGACGACGTCCGCACGAACCTCGCCGCCGCCGCGCGAAACGCCGGGTGTCATGTTCCGCGAAGATCTGCGGGATCCGTTCTTTCCGTTGATCGTGGCATTCGAGCGAGTGATGCCCGATAAGTGTGGGTACGAGCAGCCGGTTGAAAAGGAAGTGAATAGGGCAGGTCGCGGACAGTGATAATTCGGAATCCGACATAGGATGGGCCGCCACAGCTGGCCGAGAGAGGATTCTCCCCTTCATGCTCATCTCCGAAGTCCTGCCGCTCACGGGTGAGATCCGCGAACTCGTCGACACGACCCCCGCGGCAGCCGACTTTCCGCGGCATCTCGGCGTCCCCGACGGCCTCCCCCAGCAGCGCTCCACGCTTGTGGAGACGGAGAAGCTCGAGCTGGGCCCGGGCACCCTTCTGGTCGCACTGGTGGGCGACAAGGCGCCGGATGACAACGGTCCGGAGCAGGTGGCAGCGGCGCTGAGGAGGATGAAGCTCGGCGCGCGCGCCCTGCTGCTGACCGCCTGGCCGGTGGCCGAACTGCTTCCCCAGGGACTGCCCAGCCTGCTGGACGCCTCCGGCTCCCGGTGCATGACCGTGCTGCCGATCGACGAGCCGAGCCGGCACGGCGTGCAATGCGCGGTGCTCGTCGAGCGGACCGACGTCTTTCCGGCGGCCGGCCACGGCCAGGACGCCTACGCCGGAGACAACCGCGACCAGCTGATCCTCGATCTGGAGAGGCTGGCCGAGAAGCGGGCCGAGGCGCTGCGGAAGTCGGAGGAAAAGCTCGCCAAGGCCCGCAAGCGGCTGGCCACCATGGAGCGCTCGATCGCCTTCCGGGCCGGGCAGGTCCTGTCCACGGGTGGCCGGCAGCCCGCCAAGGCCGTGGTCAGCGTGCCGGCCGGCCTGGCCCGCCTGTGGCGGGAGGGCCGCTCCCGGCCGGCCGGCGCGCAGTCCGCTCCCGCTCCCGCGCCGGCCACGAACCCGGTGGTCCGGCCGGACCGGGTGGTGCCGATCACGCTGCCCTCGGCGGCGTCCGACCGGCACGCCGCTCCGGCCCTGATCACCATGTCCGCGCCGCCCCGGATGCTGGTGCCGCGGAAACTGGCCCAGGCGGGGCTCGCCGCGTACGAGCCGGCGGCCATCGCCTGCTTCCTGGCCGCGCTCGATGTCGCCGGCCCCGGCGAGGTGCTCGACATCGGGGCGAACGTGGGAATCTACGCCGGCATCGCGAGCGCGCTCACCCGCCGTACGGTGCGGGCGTTCGAGCCGGCGCCGGAGCTCGCCGAGGTTGCCAGCCGGTTCGCCGCCGACAACCAGCTCGGCTACTCGGTCGAGACCCTGGCGCTGGGCGCGGAGAACGGGACGGCCACCTTCTACATGTCCGACAGCTCGGACACGTCCAACTCACTCGCCGAGGGCTTCCGCAAGTCGTCCGAGCAGCTCACGGTCACGGTCGAGACGCTCGACTCCTATGCCGCCCGGACCGGCCTCGTGCCGGCGGTCATGAAGGTCGACACCGAGACCACCGAACCCGACGTGCTCGCCGGCGCCGCGGCGACGATCGCCGAGCACCGGCCGTGGATCCTGTGCGAGGTGCTGGCCGGCCGCGGTGAGGACCGGCTCGCCGAGGTGGTCGCCCCGTTCGGCTACCACTGGTTCCACGTCACCTCCGAGGTGCCGTACACGGAGCGGGACACGATCGAGGGCGACCGCACCCACGAGCACCTGATGTACCTGTTCACCCCCGAGGTGCCGGACGAGCGTTTCTGGACGGCCGTGCGCGACCGGACCGCCGAGTTGGCGGAGTGCACCGCCTGACGCCGCTTCCATACGCGCCTCTGGTCAGTTTGACGTCCGGAATGGGGCGAGGGTGGCGCGGATCAGGTCGCCCGCGCCCCAGTCGTCGTCGAACTGGGCCAGGACCGCGAGGTGTTGTCGCAGCTGGATGATCGGCATGCGGTCCTGCCAGCCGCTGTCGAGGCAGGCCAGCTCCGCATAGATCTCGAAGAACCGTTGCGCCTCCGGCGGGGGCACGGTGGTCCAGAGATGGGCAAGGTCGACTTCGGCCCACATGTAGGACACCGCCGGGTCTATCAGCGCGGGCCGCCCGTCCGGGGTTGCCATCAGGTTCTGGGTCCAGAGATCGCCATGCGTCAGGCACGCCGGCCGGTCGGGCAACAGCTCGGGCAGCCGGTGACACAGCCGCTCCAGCGCCGCGCGGTCGCCGGCGTCGAGTGCGGCATCCACGCGGGGCTCCCCCAGCCACCGAAGCAGCCGGCGCTCGGCGAAGAAGGCGAAACCGTCGTCGTTCCAGGTGTTGATCTGCCGGCGGCGGCCCAGCCAGTTGTCGCGGTGCCATCCGAAGCAAGGGTGGATCGTGCTCGCGTGCAGGTGGGCGAGCGCGTGCGCGAACTCCTCCCAGAAGGTCTCGGTGCACGGTCTCGCCCGCAGTATCGACAACACGAGCAGTTCCCGATTTGCCAGGAGCACGTCGGGTGGCGCCGTGGCGCCGCTCGCGCGCAGGGCGGCCAGCCCTTCGGCCTCCGCGCTGAAGACGTCGTCGTGCGGCGCCTCGGCGAACGCCTTGACGAACACGGGCGGCGCGTCCCGGCGGGTTGCTATACCCGCGAGCGCGGCGAGCCCACCGGTCACCGGCTCCACCGCGACGACGTCGCGCATCCCGGACCGATGCAGGCGCTCAAACAGAAACGCCGCCGACCGCATCACGATGGGCACCTCTCGCCTCCATCTTGCATGGTTTGTGTAGCTCAGGTTCTGCTCGTGAGACGTTGGCTCAGGCGACGCGTGGCCGCTGAGCACGGCCGGGACTGCCGCGGTGGCCAGGCCGATGGTGGTGAGCTGGACGACAACCGGTCCGCATCGGCGGCCGTAGTTACTATTCCAGAATGTTCGACGGTGAGTCCGTGAGCGGAGCGCTGGAGCGCATCGATGCGTGGGAGCGATCCATCGCGCTCATTTGACCGCCACCGCTCACAGCCGTGACGGTCTGGTCAAGGTAACGGTCGGCGCTGAGGGCAGAGTCGAGCGGATCCACCTCGAAGACGGCACGCGACAGCAGTCCGCCGAGACCACCGCGCGTTCGCTGATGGAGACCATTCGGGCTGCCAACGCGTCGTTGTTGAAACAGTTTCAGGAACTCACCGCAGAAATTGTCGGCGCGGAGAGCGAGACCGGACGGATGCTGATGGCAGGTCTTCGGAGGAGGCTCGGTGAGCCCGACTGACCGGGGCGGCTTCGAGGTCAACTCCGCGACGCTGGTCTCGCATGCCGACAGGATCGACACGATCGGCGACGGGTTGACCGCCGCGGGCCAGGCCGGGCAGACCGCGCAGACCGATACCGGGGCCTACGGGCAGTTGTGCCAGTTCGTGCCCGCCCTACTCAACGGCCTGCAGCAGGAAATGATCGACGGCATGAACACGGCGGCCGGGTCCGCGCACGAGACCGCGGACGCGCTGCGGTCAGTCGCGGCGGCCTACGACTCTGCCGACGGCAACGCGGCTGACCGGGTTCGGAACACGCGGTGAGGCCGGGTCGCCCGCCGCTCGTCGCGGTGGCCAGCTCCGGCGGAACCCACCGATCCCTGGGCGGGTGCGTGGATCGCCGAGGACATCGAGACGATCCTCGCCGGGATCAAGAACGGTAGCTGGATCGACACGACGCTGGGCGCCGTCTCGGCGGGGCTCGACACGCTCGCCTTCATCTCCGACCCGATCGGCGGCCTGCTGCAATATGGCGTCGCCTGGATCATCGAGCACGTCAAGCCGTTGTCGGAGGCGCTGGACTGGCTGGCCGGCGACCCGGGTCAGATCGCCGCGCACGCGCAGACCTGGCGCAACATCGCGGGGGCGCTGAACGATCGGGCTGCCGACCTGGACCGCGCCGTGCGCTGGGACACCGCCGAGTGGCGGGGAGCCGCGGCTGACGCGTACCAGACCTGGACCGCCAGCAGCGGGACTCCGTCGGCGCCTTGGCCGGCGCGGCGGAGACGATGGCGGCCATCACCGAGGGTGCCGGGATGCTCATCGCGGGCGTACGGATGATGGTGCGCGACGCGATCGCCGTGCTGGTGTCGCGCCTGATCACCTACGCCGCCGAGGAGGTTCTCATCGACCAGTACCGACCTGGAACCACACAACACCGCTCTCATGGTCGGTGTCGCACTCAGCCTTGCCTACGCCGAGGGGGTTCTGCTGTTCAACGGCGAGGAGGCTGTCCTGCAGACCTCTGGCGGCGAGGCGACCTTCGCAGCGGGCTGGGAGGACTGGGACGACATGCCTGAGGTTGCCGCACTGAAGCAGGAGAACAAGGTCGCTCCTCTCGCCCAGCCGTTGCTCTGATTCACCATCGCCCTGGTTCGCCGGAAGGCGAAGCCATGCGGGTCTTATCCAGATCCGGGACGATCTGTATCGCCGAGGAATCCTGACCACGGTCTTCGAGGATTTACGCGCGGCCGGCGGCAACAGCGGTCACTGAGCAATGCCGCGTCCGCCTCAGCTGACGTAATACTCGGGTGGGCCGCTGCCACCGAGCGGAATTCGCTGGTGGCAGCGGCCCAGCCGTCAGGGCAGGACGCCGCTAGCGCTGCAGGGTGAGCAGGCCCGGCCGCCAGGGAAGGTTGTTGTAGTCACCCCCGGCGTTGGGGTCCTTGCCTTGATAGAGCAGTTGCAGGTTGCAGGGGTCGACGGTCTTGGTCTGGTCGGGGTTGGTGCGGACCAGGTCTCCGTGGCTGATGTCGTTGGTCCAGGTGGCGCCGCTGTTGGCCTTGCCCGCGAACGGGTTGCTCTCGCCGGCCGCCTGCGGGGTCCAGGAGCCGCTCAGGCTGCTGGCGGTGAAGGAGCGGAAGTAGCGGCCCTGGCTGCCGATCGCCTCGACGATCATCAGGTA
>NZ_JBEZXZ010000045.1:0-50345 GCF_040638275.1 Actinoplanes sp. NPDC026623
CAGCGCCTGCCCGCGGCACGTGCCGCCCGGACGCCGGGCCGGCTGTCCTCCACCACGACGCACGCCGCCGGCGAGACGCCCATTCGCGTTGCGGCGTAACGGAAGAGGCCGGGGGCGGGTTCGCCGCCGACGCCGCGCCGGGCCCGGCCTGGCCTAGATTGCAATATTCGTGTCGTTGACGCCACACTTGGCCGGCCGCGACCATCGACGTCATGGAACGCCGTACCGTTATCGTGATCTTCGATGGCTTTCAGCTGCTCGACCTGGCCGGACCGGCCGACGTGTTCGCGACCGCAAACCTGCTGACCCGCGCGGACGGCTATCGGCTCGAGGTCGCCGCCGTGCGGGCCGGCCAGGTTCCCGCACAGAACGGGATCGTCGCGCTCGCCCAGGCGACCCTCGCCGAGATCGCGGGGCCGATCGACACGCTGCTGATCGTCGGCGGCCTGTCGTTGTCGGCAGGCCCCGCCGACCGGGAACTGGTCGAGGGCATCGCCGGACTGGCTCCGCGCTGCCGCCGGGTCGCCTCGGTGTGCAGCGGCGCCTTCGTGCTCGCCGCCGCCGGGCTGCTCGACGGCCGCCGCGCGACCACCCACTGGCTCGCGGCCGAACGGCTGGCCTCCCGCTATCCGCTGGTGGAGGTGGATGCGGACGCCATCTACGTCAAGGACGCCAACGTGTGGACCTCGGCCGGGGTCACCGCGGGGATCGACCTGGCGCTCGCCCTCGTCGCCGAGGACCACGGACACGAACTCGCCCGGCAGGTGGCCCGGGGGCTCGTCGTCTATCTGCAGCGCCCCGGCGGGCAGAGCCAGTTCAGCACGCCGATGCAGGCCGCCGTCCCGCGCGACGAACGATTCCGCGAGCTACAGGCGTTCATCGACGACCACCCCGCGGCGGACCTGAGCGTGCCCGCCCTGGCGCGGCGCACCGCGATGAGCGAGCGCCACTTCTCCCGGCTCTTCACCGCACAGACCGGCATCTCCCCGGGCCGCTACGTCGAACGCAGCCGGGCGGACGCGGCCCGGCGGCAGCTGGAGGTGACCGCGGACCCGCTGGACCGGGTCGCCCGGGAGTCCGGGCTCGGCGGATCGGAGACCCTCTACCGAATCTTCCGCCGGCACTGGCGGATCTCACCCGGCGACTACCGCCGCAGGTTCCGGAGCACCCCACGATCCCCCGCCGAGGAGATGTGACCATGCACGTCGCCATCCCGCTGTATCCGCGTTTCACCGCGCTCGACGCCGTCGGGCCGTACACGGTCCTGGCGTTCGCGCCGGGCTTCACCGTCACCTTCGTGGCCGCCCGCCCCGGCGAGATACTCGACGACCGCGGCAGCCTCTCCCTCACGGCCACGAAGTCCTATGCCGACCTGCCGTACCCGGATGTGATCATCGTCCCGGGCGGTCCGGGCACCGCCGAGGCGCTGCACGATCCGGCCCTGCTCGACTGGATCACCGCCGCCCACGAGCGCACCCGGTGGACGACGTCGGTGTGCAGCGGATCGTTTCTGCTCGGCGCCGCCGGACTGCTGAAGGGCAGGAGGGCGACGAGCCACTGGGGCTGGCTCGAACACCTCACCGGATTCGGCGCGCAACCCGTGAGCGAACGCGTCGTCGTCGACGACAGAATCATCACGGCCGCCGGGGTCTCGGCCGGCATCGACATGGCACTGATCGTCCTGGCCCGCCTGACCGACGTCGCGACGGCGCAGACCGTGCAACTGGCGATGGAATACGACCCGCGGCCACCGTTCGACGCCGGGTCGCCGAGGACCGCACCGGCCGGCCTCGCCGAGCGCGCCCTCAGCCTGATCGGCTGAGATGATGCCCGGATGCGACCGATCGACTCCCCCGGCACGACGGCCGACGAGGTGCACGTGGTGCTGGACGCGCTGACCCAGGCGGGTTGCCCGGCCTGGATCAGCGGCGGCTGGGGCGTCGACGCGCTGGCCGGGCGGCAGACCCGGGCGCACCGGGACCTGGACCTGGCCATCGCCGCCGAGCGGGAACCGGCCGCGCTCGAGGCGCTCGGCCGGCTCGGCTACGTCATCGAGACCGACTGGCGCCCGGTCCGGGTGGAGGTCGTCGCCGGCGGGCGCGGGCGGGTGGACCTGCACCCGCTGGTCTTCGACCCGGCCGGCGACGGACACCAGGCCGGCCTCGACGGCGGCAGCTTCCGGTGGCCCCGCGACTGCTTCACCAGCGGGTTGATCGGCGGCCGCCGGGTCGGCTGCATCTCGGTCGGCCAGCAGCTGCTGTTCCACAGCGGCTACGAACCCCGGGACGTCGATCGAGCGGATCTCGCGCTGCTCCACAGCCTCACCTCCGCAGCGGCGCCGGCTCTGGACTGAGCCGGCCCGCTCCCGGCCTAGCTCTGCGGTGCCAGGGTGCGCACGACGTCGAACTCGTTGCCCTCGGGGTCGGCCATGACCACCCAACTTCGGTCCGGGCCCTGGCCCACATCCGTCCTGGTCGCGTCGTACCCGTTCAGGACGACAGGCAGCGGCCGTTGGGCAGCAGCCCGGCCACCTCGTACCAGCGCTCGCCCGAGCCCAGGTCGAGGTAGCCGACCACGCAGCCGTCGCCCAGGAGCATCGCGTAGACCAGGGCGCCCTCGGGTGCGGGGTCATCGCCGCGGGCGAGGCGGACGACGCCGCCGGGGAGGCCCGCCGCGGTGAAGGCCTTCCCGGCGGTCACCACGTCGGCGTCGGTGGCCGGGCGGTACGCGCCGCGGTCGTCGCAGCTCACGGGTCCGGGCGGCGGGCAGAGCAGCGCCCGCGTGAGCGCCTCCTGCATCAGCCGGGCGGTGCCGTCGTGGCCGATGGGCCCCGGGTCGGTGATGTCGGATCGCCGCATCCGGTCGCGCGCCTTGCGATGGCAGAGCTCCTCTGCTGCCGCCTTCTCGCGCTTGTCCGGACCCACGACGACGGCACAGGAATAGCCGGCGCCCGCGTCGCTGCCGGCGTACCAGGTCACCCCGATCGCGGCCGCCGCCGACGCCAGGACGGCGGCCGCGAGCCACCGGCCCCGGCGCCACCGGTACGGGGCCGGCGGCTGATCGGAATGGCCGAAAACGAACATTCCGAGGAGCCTAGCCGCCGGTCACCCTGCCCGGCCGCCGACCCGGACGGCCGCTCCGAGGGCGGCACGAGCTCCGGGAGCCGTGCCGACCGGCTCTCGGATCACCTCGACAGGACCCGCACCGCCACTCCCGAGCGTTCCAGGCAGGACGGCGGCGACCGGGCCGGCTACCACCGGGAGTCGGGCTTCGAGGAGCAGGTGCTGCGGGAGCTCCGCGGATCGCCGGAGCTCCACGCCGAACGGGTGGAGTCGATCCGGCGACAGGCGCTGCGGAACGCCGAGTCGACGCGTGCGGCGATCGGCCGTCTCCGCCGGCGGCGATTCGCGTTTCCGTGACACCGCAACGCCGTTCGCCGCCGGCATCACGGCGGGGAGCCGTCCACAACAAGGCGGGCGATGCCCCTTGGCAACTGTGGATCTCACTGGCTAACGTGTCTACAACGTTGCTGATCGTGGAACCTGCGGTCACTTCGCGTTGAACACAGGGTTTCCTGTTTCGGGCGCGGCGCCTGGTCCCTCCATGTCGGCGCCCGGACGACAAGAAGGAGGCACGGTCATGGCGAAGAAGGCGAAGAAGGCCAAGAAGGACAAGAAGAAGGACAAGAAGAAGTAGCTGCACGCGCTGGGCCGGCCCCGTCGTGCAGGATCGGCGGAGGCGGCCGGTCCAGCGGTTTTGCGCCAGCAACTCCCGCCACCGGGCCGCCAGGAGTCTTCGCATCGTCGAGTGAGGTGTCGTGATGCACGGCGAGATCCTGAACCTTCTGGACTGCCACCTGTCCGAGCTGCAAGCGCTGCGCCGTGAACTCTCCGGGCACCATGCGGCCGTGCCGGGCGAGCGCCGGAGGGTGGCCGCCGCGACCGCCTCGGCCGCCGAGCGGTACGCCCGCGCCCTCTTGTCCCTGCTGACCGACGCCGGCGGCCAGCAGCCCGCGACGCCCCCGACTTCGTAGTCTTCACAGAGGACTGTCGAGCGACCTCCGCGAACGTCGAAACCCCGTCGACCGGTGCCCGTCGATGGCGGCATTGCGCCCTGGCGCGACTCCGCCATCGATAGGTATTCACCGGCGTCCGGCAAAACGATAGAACTTCTCACATGCCATCCCCCACGCAGCCACCCGCACCTGGTCCGGCGCGGCGACGATTGATCGCCGCGGCGGCAGCGGCCGGTCTGATCGCCGGTGCGATCACCGCGATCCAGACACCCGCGAACGCCCAAGGCCCCAGCGCGCCACCCACGGCCGCGGCCGAGTCCCGGCACACCATCACGCTGATCACCGGAGACGTGGTCACGGTGAACACCTCCGTCGACGGCTCGGAGACGGTCGACGTGGCCCGGCCCGACAACGCCGTCGGGGCCATCCGCCTCCAGAAGACCGGCGGCGACCTGTTCGTCCTGCCCGACGAGGCCCTTCCACTGCTGAGCGGCAACAAGCTGGACCGCCGGCTGTTCAATATCTCCGATCTCATCGAGATGGGCTACGACGACGCGAAGACCGCGAGCCTGCCGGTGATCAGCACCTACCCGCCGGGCAAGGGGCGCTCCGCGCCCGCCACGCCGATCGGTGCGCGGCTGGTCCGCGATCTGCGGCAGGTCGGCGCCGCGGCGCTGACGGTGGACAAGAAGCAGACCCGCTCGTTCTGGACCACCATCGCGCCGGCCGCCCCCGCGGTCGCCCCGGCGCTCGGCGGCGGGGTGGCGAAGCTCTGGCTGGACGGACGGGTCACGGCCGACCTCAAGGAGAGCGTGCCGCAGATCGGCGCTCCCGAGGCGTGGGCCGCCGGTTACGACGGCCACGGGGTCAAGGTCGCGGTGCTGGACACCGGCGTGGACGCCACCCACCCGGACCTCGCCGGCCAGATCGACAACAAGGTCAGCTTCGTACCGGAGGAGGACACCTCCGACGTCAACGGGCACGGCACCCACGTCGCCTCGACGATCGTGGGCACCGGCGCGGGCTCCGGCGGCTCGTACAAGGGTGTCGCGCCGGGCGCGGACCTCATCGTCGGCAAGGTCCTCAGCAACGGGGGCTACGGCCAGGATTCCTGGGTGCTCGACGGCATGCAGTGGGCGGCCACATCCGGCGCGGACGTGGTCAGCATGAGCCTGGGCGACTCGACGCCGTCCGACGGGACCGACCCGCTGGCGGTCGCGGTGGACACGCTGTCCGCGCAGTACGGCACGCTGTTCGTCATCGCGTCCGGCAACTACGGGCCGCAGAGCATCGGCTCGCCCGGTGCGGCGGCCAGCGCCCTCACCGTCGGCGCGGTCGACAAGAAGGACACTCTGGCGGCCTTCTCCAGCACCGGTCCGCTGGTGAACAGTGGCGCGCTCAAGCCGGACATCACCGCACCGGGCGTCGCCATCACCGCCGCCCGCTCGCAGCAGATGACCTCCGGCACCGGCCTGTACCGGTCGATCAGCGGCACCTCGATGGCGACGCCGCACGTGTCGGGTGCGGCGGCGATCCTGGCGCAGCGACACCCCGACTGGTCCGGCGCGCAGCTCAAGGAAGCGCTGATGAGCAGCGCGAAGGGCCTGGCCGCCGGGTACACGCCGTATGAGGTCGGCACGGGCCGCGTCGACGTCGCGGCCGCCGTTCGCGGGAACGTCCGGGCGACCGGTTCGGTGTTCTTCGGCAACTTCGCGTGGCCGCACGAGCCCACCGACGCGCCGGTGACCAAGCAGGTGACGTTCACCAACTCGGGCGTTCAGGAGGTGACCCTGAACCTCGCGACGTCCGGCACGGGCCCGTTCTCGTCGGGCGCCTCCTCGGTGACGGTGCCCGCGGGCGGGCAGGCGAGCGTCCCGGTCACCGGCGATCCGACCCGGCCCGGCACCGGCCAGTACTCCGGCTTCCTCGTCGGCACCGACGCCGCCACGGGTGCCGCAGTCACGCGTACCTCGCTCGGCTTGCTCAAGGAGGACGAGCAGTACGACCTGAAGATCAAGATCATCGGCCGGGACGGCAAGCCCGCCACCGCACCGGTGGTCATCAAGAAGGCCGGCGACGAATACCCGTGGTACTACACCGTGACGGGTGAGCTCACGGTGCGGATGAAGCCGGGCACCTACTCGGTGGGGTCGTCGTTGACCGTCGCGGGTGAGCGGGCCGACTCGCTCGGCCTGGTCGTACTGACGGATCCGGAGACCGTGCTCGACTCGAGTGCCGAGGTGGTCCTGGACGCCCGCAAGGCGCGCGTGCTGGACACGGTCGCGCCACAACGGACCGGCGATCGGGAACGCAAGGTCGACTACACCGTCGGATACGCCAACGGCGACAGCTTCCGGGAAGCGATCCTGGTGCCGGTCAATTACGACGATGTCTACGTCCTGCCGACCGAGCAGGTCAGGCAGAGCTCGTTCACGATGGCCACCCGCTGGCGCAAGATCGAGCCGCCGCTGAGCGTGGACGTCTTCGGGCTGCCGCACACGGAGGTCGCGGTCCAGCCGGGCAGCACCCTCACCGCCGGCTGGGACACCATGCCGATGGTCTACGCGGGCACCGGTACGCCCGCCGACTACGCCGCGGTCAACGCCAAGGGCAAGGCCGTGGTGGTGACCCGCAGCGCCGCGGTCGGCGCCGCGGACCGTGCCGCCACCGCCGCGACCGCCGGGGCCGAACTGCTGCTGGTCGTCAACGACGGTGCCGGCGTGCTCAACGAGTCGGTCGGCGCCTCGCCGATCCCGGTCGCCAGTGTGCACCGCGACGCCGGCGCGCGACTGATCGCCCTGGCCAAGACCGGCACCAGACACCTGATCAGCAACCAGGTTCCGTACCCGAGCTACCTCTACGACCTGACCCGCAACTACCCGGGCAAGGTTCCGGACCGGGCACTCACCTATCACCCGACCATCCGGGAACTCGCCCGGATCGACGCGAGGTACTACAACCCCACCAAGGAGACGGTGGGCGGCGGCAACCGTTACGACATGACCTTCACCCCGTCGCTCGGCCTCATCACTCCGGAGTCGTACCCCGGCACGCGCACCGAGTGGGTCAGCCCGGATCAGGTCTGGCACGAGGGCCACTTCCAGGGCACCTGGACGGACTCGTCCAACCGCAACACGTACGCCAAGGGCAGCACCACCCGGCTGGACTGGTTCGCGCCGGCGATCCGGCCGGCGTTCAGCCGGACGTTCGCGGTGCAGAACAGCCGCTGGGGCGACTTCATGACCCTCAACGTGCAGGCGTGGAGCCCGTCCGGGGACCACCTGGAGCACGGCGGCAACCTCGAATGGGGTTCGGTGCCGACCAACATGAAGCTGTACCAGGGCGAGAAGCTGCTGTACGAGAACAAGTTGTCCTCGTCGATTCAGTGGAAGCCGGTTCCCGCCGGCACCCTGCCCTATCACCTGGTGCTGGACGGCTCCCGCCCGGCCGAAGAGTGGCGGCTGTCGACTCGCACGCACACCGAGTGGGACTTCGTCTCCAGCACCAACGATGCGGAATTCTTCGAACCGTTCGCGTTGCTGCAGATGGAGTACCGCCTGGACACCGACCTGCACGGTGACGCGAAGGCGGGCCACACCGAGGAGATCCGCGTCAAGCCGATCCCCCAGGCCGGCGGCGGCCCCAGCACCGGCAAGGTCACCTCGACGACGCTCGAGGTGTCGTACGACGACGGTGCCACCTGGCAGCCGGTGACCCTGCGTAAGGGCGCCGACTGGTGGAGCGGTGCGCTCCGGCTGCCGAGGCAGCCGGGCGGGTACGTGTCGCTGCGGGCTACGGGCAAGACCGATGCCGGCTTCGGCATCAAGCAGGAGATCATCCGGGCGTACGGCCTCCGGTGATTCCGTTCACTGGGCCCTGGGGCGGCGACGCCCCGGGGCCCTTCCCCTTTCCGGCCCCGCAGAACGCCATGGGGTGGCGCGTACTCTCTCCTCAGCGACGGGTGGAGAGGAGACGGCCGCCGATGCTGGGTGCGCTGGGTGTCAGCCCCGAACACGAGGCGGTCTACGGCGTGCTCGCCGGGCGCGCCCAGGCCGACCCGGCCGAGCTCGGTGACCTGCTGCAGGTGCCGGCGGCCGAGGTCGAGGAGGCGCTGGCGCACCTGATGGCGTGCGGCCTGGTGAAGTCCACTCCGGACGGTGCGTTCGCCGCGGCGCCGCCCGCGGTCGCCCTCGGCGCCATGATCAGCGAGCGGCGGGCGGAGCTGCGCAGCGCCGAGCTTGCCCTCGTCACCCTCGCCGAGGAGCACCGCAAGGCGATGGCGGGCCGCAGCATCAGCGAGCTGATCGAGGTGGTCACGGGCGTCGAGGCGATCCGGCACCGCTTCGCCCAGGTGCAACACGCCGCCCGCACCCAGGTGCGCAGCTTCGTCACGATGCCCTTCGTCGCCGTGCCGCCGGGCGCCAACCCGGTGGAGTCGCAGATGGTGGCGCAGGGCGTGCGGTACCGGGTGGTGATCGACCGGCCGGCGCTCGCCCAGCCCGGCGTGGTCGCCGAGACCATCGAGTCGCTGCGCGACGGCGTCGAGGTGCGGGTGACCGAGTCGCTGCCGATCAAGCTGATCCTGGCCGACGCCGAGCTCGCCCTGGTGCCCCTGACGGTCACGCCCGGCGATGAGCCGGGCGCGGTGCTGCTGCACCGTGCCGGCCTGCTCACCGCGATGGACGCGCTGTTCGAGATCGTGTGGCGCCACGCGCACCCGCTCGACGTCGCCGCGCTCGACGGTGGGGCCGCGCTGGACTCGCAGGACGCGCAGGCGGACGGGCCCACCGCGCTGGACCGCAAGATCCTGGCGTTGCTGCTGGCCGGGCTCACCGATCAGGCGGTCGCCTCCCAGCTGGGCCTCTCCCTGCGTACGCTGCAGCGTCACCTGCGCCACCTGATGGACATCGCCGGCGTGCAGAGCCGGATGCAGCT
Source organism: Actinoplanes sp. NPDC026623 (assembly GCF_040638275.1). Classification (NCBI taxonomy): domain Bacteria; kingdom Bacillati; phylum Actinomycetota; class Actinomycetes; order Micromonosporales; family Micromonosporaceae; genus Actinoplanes; species Actinoplanes sp. NPDC026623. Next base: position 8,951 of record NZ_JBEZXZ010000045.1, read on the forward strand.
GGGCTGGCACGCCGCCCGCCACGACTGGGCGTGAGGCGTCAGCCGGCCAGGAACTCCCGCACTCCTCGAAGGCGGGTGTGCAGCAGCGACACGGCCCTGTCGGTGCGCAGCCGCACGTCGGCGGGGAGCCGCAGGCCCGAGTCCGCGATCCTCCCGGCGGGTATCCGGGAGGGGTCGAGCCCCGCGCGGCGTGCGATCAGGACGCCCAGGGCGTGGTGGTCGATCGCGTCCGGCCCGGCGACGTTGAGAACGCCCCGGTAGTCGCCCGCCGCCAGTTCGATCAGGGCGTCGGCCAGGTCCTCGACGTGCACCGGCTTGCGGACCATGTCGGTGTACAGCGCGCCCTGCCGGTCGCCGCGGATGAGGTCATGGGTGAGCTTCTCGTGCTGCCCCCGCCCGTCGCCGAGGATCAGCGAGGTGCGCACCACGGCCGCGGCCGGGCAGACCGCCCGGACCGCGGTCTCGGCGGCGGCCTTCGCCGCCCCGTACCGGTACACCGGGTCGGGCAGCGCGGACTCGTCGTACTCGACCGCGTCGCCGGAGAAGATCGCATCGCTGGACACGTGGACCAGCCGGACGTTCAGCGCCGCCGCGGCGACGGCCACGTGCGCGGCGCCGTCGGCCATGACGCGCCAGTCCTCGCGGCCGGTGGCGGTGTGGATCACCGCGGCCGGCCGGACCCGCTCGATCAGGTCCCGGACCGCGGCCGGGTCCCGGACGTCGAGCCGCTCGTGGCCGTGATGGCCGGCGCTGCTGAAGTACGTGCCGGCCACCGACCATCCGGCGGCGGCGCGCTCGGCGATCCGCGAGCCGAGGTGCCCCGTGGCGCCGGTTATCAAGATCCGATCCGTCATGGACGGGACCGTACCCGCCGGCCGCTACCGTCCGGGCGCGATCGTTCGGGGCGGGTGAGTGCCGGGCCGGTGTGGCAATATCGGTTTGCGGCTCGACCGCGTCCGGTCGAGCCCGACGCACGAGGGAGGACACACCGATGGCAGTCTCCGTGAACCTCGACGCGATTCTCGACCCGGAGTTCCGGTCGAGCCAACTGCTCGACCTCGTCGACGCACCGGTGTCGGCCCTTTCCGGCATCTCCGAGGAGGAGGCCGAGGGCCTGCGCCTGGCGTTCGGCATCGAGACCATCGGCGACCTCGCCGACAACGCCTTCGTCCGCGCGGCCGTCGCCATCCGCGAGATGGCGAAGATAGCCCAGTAGGCCCGCGCCCCGGCAGTCCGGCGGACCGGCCACCTTGGCCGGTCCGTCCCGTGAAGGTACGACAAAATCCTGGGCCCTCGACCGGGTCGAGGGTCAATCGGTGCCGGCGGCATTGCGAGAATGCCCGGGTGGACAGCGCGGGCGATGTGGTGCGGGTGACGGAGGCCTCCGGGGCGGACGCGGTGCGGCAGTGCGCGGCGATCTGGGCCCGCGCGAAGGCCCGTCGCGACGGCGATCCGGAGCCGGCCACCGTCGAGGAGACGGTCCCCGGCATCGAGCGGCGCCTCGGCCTCGACGGAGCGAGGCTGTTCCTCGCCCGCCGCGACGGCGGCCCGGTGGGTTTCGCCGTCGTCGCGCCCCGCGAACGGAATCTGGAGCTCTTCTATCTGGGCGTCGACCCCGGCGCCTGGGGCGGCGGCGTGGGCAGCCGGCTGCTGCGCGAGGTGGCGGACCACGCGCGGGCGATCGGTGCCGAGCGGCTCGAGCTGTGGGTCATCGACGACAACGAGCGGGCCATCCGCGTCTACGAGAGGTCGGGCTGGGTCGGCACCGGGAAGGTGGAGCGGGATCCGGCCTCCGGGCGACTCGAGCGACGCTTCCTCAGGCACGTTTAGGCTGAAACCGGCATATTTCGCCCGCGATCCACCACGTGGCATCCGGGAGTGCGGATGCCACCGTCTGGCACCCGCCTGCCGTCTCAGCTCGTGGACGTTGCGACCGAAGAGCCCCCGAGAGGCCGGACAGCGGCTAGGTCGCGCAGGAGAGGCAACCCTTGCCCGGATATCGAACACCCGACATGCTCCCCGCTCACGACGCCGCACCGGCCCTGTTCGACCCGTGCTCGCTCGCCGACGCGGTGCCGCACAGCATCTGGGTGATCTCCGCCTCGGGGACGATCCTGTACGCCAACTCGCGCGCGGCGCGGCCCACCCCCGGCGCGCCGTGGGTCTCGATCGTGCACCCCGACGACGTCGCGGCGGTGGAGCTGCGATCGGCGATCGCGGACCTGCATCCGGAGCCGTACGAGGTCGACTGCCGCGTCGGCCGCGCGGACGGATCGTTTCGCCGGCACCGCGTCAGCTTCGCACCCGTCCGCGACGACGGAACCGCCCTGCGGTGGATCGCGACGGGAACCGACATCGAGGAGACCGAGGCCCTGCGCGACGACCTCGCCGAGGTGCGGTGTCGCCTCACGCAGACCGGCACGCTGCTCGAGGCGCTCGAGGCCGCCGTACCCTGTGGCCTCGCCTTCATGGATCCCGGGTCTCGGCTCGTCCGCACCAACGACACCCTCGCCGCGATGGGCGCCGTCCCGCGGTCGCAGCAGCTCGGCAGGACCGCCGGCGAGGTCTTCCCCGAGATCTGGGCGCAGATCGAGGCGAACTTCCACCGGGCGCAGGCCACGGCGGAGGTGGTCGTCGGCACCGTGGTGACCGCGCCAGGTGACTCCGGGCCGCGCTCGTGGGTCGTCAGCTGCCACCCCGTGTACGTCGACGAGGCGCTGATGGGCGTCGGGCTCATGCTGATCGACGTCGCCGAACGGGAACGGGCACAGGCGATCCGCTCCGCGATCATGAACGACATGGCCGACGGCCTGTACACGGTCGACGGCGAGGGGCGGCTGACCTCGATGAACCGGGCCGCGTCGGAGATGCTCGGCTGGCAGGAGGCGGAGCTGCTCGGCAAGCGGGCCCACTCGGTGATGCACGCCATCCGCGCCAACGGTACCCACCGGCCGGAGAGCGAGTGCGTGCTCATGCAACTTCGGACGGCCGGCGAGTCCGCGCAGGCGGTCGCCGACGCGTTCAACCGCAAGGACGGCTCAACCTTCGAGGTCACCTGCTCGATCGCGCCGCTGGACGCGGGCGACGGAAAGCCCGGCTCGGTGATCACCTTCCGGGACATGACCGACGCGCGGCGCGCCGAGCTTGAGCTCCGCCACGCCCAGAAGCTCGAGTCCCTCGGCCGGCTCTCCGCGGGGCTGGCCCACGAGATCAACACCCCGATCCAGTTCGTCGGGGACAACACCCGGTTCCTGGCGGACGCCTGCCAGGACCTGCTCGGCCTGTTGCGGACCTACCGCGAGTGCATCGCCACCGAGCTGGGTGACGTGCAGTGGGCCGAGCGGATTCGCCGGGCGCAGGCGGCCGAGATCAAGGCGGACGTCGACTACCTGACCGACGAGATCCCCGCCGCGGTCGAGCAGAGCCTGGAGGGCGTCGAGCGGGTCGCCACGCTGGTGCGCGCGATGAAGACGTTCAGCTACAAGGGCTCCGCGGCGCCGGCGCGCGCCGACCTGAACGAGGCCGTCCGCACCACCCTCACGGTCGCCCGCAACGAGGTCAAGTACGTCGCCGACGTGGTGCTGGAGCTGGGCGAGCTGCCCGACGTGCTGTGCCATCTCAGCGACCTGAACCAGGTGTTCCTCAATCTGCTGGTGAACGCCGCCGACGCCGTGACGGAGAAGGGCGGGCGGGGCGAGATCCGGATCAGCTCCGCGCTCGACGGCCCCAGCGTGGTGATCACCTTCACCGACAACGGCACGGGCATCCCCCACGACGTCCAGCCGTCGATCTTCGAACCGTTCTTCACGACCAAGGGCGTCGGCAAGGGCACCGGGCAGGGTCTCCCGCTCGCCTGCGCCGTGATGAAGAAGCACGGCGGGTCGATCGAGATGAGCTCGACGCCGGGTGAGGGCACGGTGTTCACCCTGCGCCTGCCCATCGACGGCAGGCCCGCCTGAGCGCGGCCCCGGGTTGGCGCCAAACGGCCTGATGGGACGCCCGTTAACGGATATATTCGGGTGATCCGCACCCCGGGGGGATCTGCATGACCGGCGCCGTCGATCGACCCCGAATCCTGCTGGTCGATGACGAGCCGAACCTGCTCGAGGGGCTCCGGCGGCAGCTGCGTCGCGAGTTCACCGTGGAGACCGCGGTGGGTGCCGCGAACGGGCTGTTCGCCCTCAAGCCGGAGCAGCCGTTCGAGGTGATCGTGTCCGACTACCTCATGCCCGGCATCAACGGCGCCGAGTTCCTGGCCGCCGCCGCCAAGGTCGCGCCGACCAGCACCCGGGTGCTGCTCACCGGCCACACCAGCCTCACCGACGCCGCCGCGACGGTGAACAAGGGGCGCGTGTTCCGCATGCTCCTCAAGCCGATCGAGACCGACGCCATGATCACCGTGCTGCGCGAGTGCGTGGCGCAGCACCGGACGGTGGTGGCGGAGAGCGAGCTGCTGGAGCGCACCCTGCGCGGCAGCGTCAAGGCGCTGACCGACGTGCTCTCCCTGGCCAGCCCGTCCGCGTTCGGCCGGGCCAGCCGGATGCGCCGGGTGGCCGCCGCGATCCTCGCCCGGGTGGAGGTGGAGGACCGCTGGGCGCTCGAGCTGGCCGTCGAGATGTCGCAGCTGGGCGTCGTGTCCCTGCCACCGAGCGTGGCCGCCAAGCTCGATTCCGGGGCCAGGCTGAGCCCGGCGGAGCAGGCCATGGTGGATCAGATGCCCGCGGTGGCCGAGCAACTGATCTCCGAAATTCCGCGGCTGGCCCCGGTCGCCGAGGCGATCCACTACTCACGCAAGGGATTCGACGGCTCCGGACCCCCGAGCGACGGCCTCGCGGGCGAGCGGATCCCCCTCGGCGGCCGGCTGCTGCGACTGGTGCTCGACCACGACGCGTTGCTCCTGCAGGGGCTGTCGCCGACCGCCGCGTTCGCGACGATCCGTTCGCAGGCCGGCTACTACGATCCGGCGCTGCTGGAGGCGTTTGCGCAGACCGCCGCGTCGGCGGCGGCCGCGGCCGTCCGCGACGTCAGCCTGGCCGACCTCAAGCCCGGCATGGTCCTGGCCGCCGCCGCCCGCTGCCGGACCGGCCAGCTGCTCGCCGACGCCGGCAACGAGGTCACCGTCGCCCTCATCGCCCGGCTGGAGAACTTCGCCGCGCTGGAGGCCGGTGTCGCCGAACCGCTGATGGTGATCCTCGACGATGCCGGCGTCAGCGCTGCTGACGGGACCGCTCCCGCCGCCATCGACTGACCGCCTCGCCCGCGGCCCCGCCGAGCCGGTCCTCGTCGAACGCCGGGGCGCCGGCCGGGCCGCACACCGCTCCGATCTCCGCCTCCACCACCAGATGCGCCAGCGCGACGGCGGTGACGGGGTCGACGGCCGCGCCCGGCGTGACCGGCGCCGCATGGCCGACCACCGCGTCGACCACAGAGGACGGCAGGCCCCAGAATCGCAGCAGATCGGCGCCCGCGTCGATGTGACACACATCGAGGATCACGGCCTCGGCGGCGCACAGCGAGGTCGCCTCCGCACCCGGCTCGGCCGGCTTGTGCCACAGTTCGAGCGTTTTGGCGAAGTCCGCCGGCCGCGTCGACGCGATCACCAGCTGTCCCACCTCGTGCAGCAGGCCCGCAGTGGCGGCGGTACTCTCCCAGTCCTTGCCGGCGGCGAGCATCCGGCACAGCCGGGACGTCTCCACCGAGTGCAGGATCAGCCCCTCGATCCATTCCACCGGAAGCTCACCGGCGACGTCGAACGTGCGGATCAGGTCGTGCATCATCACCAGGCTGCGGATCGTGTGCAGGCCCAGCAGCGCCACCGCCTGGCCGACGTTGCTGACCCGGCGGCCGACCGCGTACGCCGACGAGTTCACCAGTTGCAGGACCTTTGCGGTGAGCGCGGGATCGCCCTCGATGATGTTGCCGACGGTCTGCGCCGACACCTCGTCGCGCTGCAGGGCGTCGATCAGGTCGACGAGCGTGCCGGGCGGGCTGGGCAGCGACTGGATGCGGGCCCGCTCGTGACCGCCGATGAGCCGCTCGATCGAGGCGACGAGCTGCTCCGACGTGCTCGGCTTGGTGAGGAACTCGTGTGCCAGCGCCATGACGCTCACCAGGTGGTCCTCGTTCGTCTGGCCCGACAGGATCACGCGGGCCGTCTGCGGATACTCGTCGCGGACCCGTTCGAGCAGTTGCGCGCCGTTCATGCCGGGCATCCGGTAGTCGGAGACGACCACGTCGCACGGGCTCTCCCGCATGGCCGCGAGCGCCTCCTCGCCGCCCTCGGCGAAGCACATGTCCCAGCGGTCGCGATGGCCGCGGAGCATGCGCCGCAGGCCTGCGAGGATCCGGGGCTCGTCGTCGACGAAGAGTACGCGCGGCCGATCGGTCACACCGCCGCCTCCGCCATGTCGCCGTGCTGGGGATCGCCGGCCCCGCCCACGGGCAGCCGTACGGTGAAGACCGTGCCCTGGCCCTCCGTGCTGGTGAAGTCGATCGTCCCGCCGTGGCGGTCGGTCACCAGGCTGCGTACCAGGGGAAGCCCCTGGCCTGTCCCCGAGCCCACCTCCTTGGTGGTGAAGAACGGCTCGAAGAGCCGGTCGGCGATCTCCGGGGGCACCCCGGTGCCGGTGTCGGCGACCTCGATGGTGACGTAGCCGTCGTCGTCGAGGCGGGTGCGCACCCGGATCGTGCCGCGGCCGCGGTCCGCCGATCCGATCGCGTGGGCCGCGTTGACGACCAGGTTCAGCACCACCTGGTTGATGTCGCCCAGGTGGCAGTAGACGAGCGGCAGGTCGCCGTAGTCCGCCTCGACGTCGGCGACGTACTTGATCTCGTTGGCCGCCACGACGAGGGTGTTCCGGATCGCCTCGTTCAGGTCCGAGGGGCTCTTCTCCTCGGTGCCGGGGTGGCCGAACGCCTTCATCGCGCGCACGATGTTCGCCACCCGGACGACGCCCTCGAGGGTCTGCGAGATCGCGGTCGGTATGTCCTCCATCAGGAAGTCCATGTCGATCTCGGATGCCACCTCGTCGACCTTCTGCCGCGCCGCCTCGAACCCGGCGGGATCCGGCCCCGCCGCGACCAGCTCCCGGTACGCGGTCAGCAGCCGGTCCAGATCGGCGAACGCGGACTCCATGAAGCGCACATTGTCCCCGACGAACTGGATCGGAGTGTTGATCTCGTGGGCGATGCCGGCGGCGAGCCGCCCGACGGATTCGAGCTTCTGCGCGTGCCGCAGTTCCAGCTCGAGCTGGTGGCGATCGGAGACGTCCCGCGCGGTGAAGACGATGCTCCGTGAGCCGTCGTGCTCGGTCACCCGCTTCACGAGCGCCTCGACCTCGGCCCAGCCCGCGTCGGCGCTGGCGCGCAGCCGGCACGGCACGGCCGTCGGTGGCGCCTCCGCCGAGCCGGAGTCGATCAATTTGGTCAGATCCTCCTCGTTGACCAGCGACCAGAGGTTGCGGCCGAGCAGGTCGCCGCTCTGACAGCCGAGCAGCGTGGCGGCCGCCGGGTTGACGAAGCGGATGGAGCCGGCCTCGGCCGCGAGGATGAGGGTGTCGGGCGAGTACTCGACCACGATGCCGAGGCGGGTCCGGCTCAGCAGTTGATCGAGGGTGAGCGCCGCGCTGTCCGCCAGGGTGACCATGGCGTCCGACAGGTCGCCCGCCGGCGGGCGGTCGAACGTCAGCACCAGCATGCCGAAGGCGTGTCCGTTGGCGGTCAGCGGGGCGACCGCCACGACGTCGCGCCGGGGCAGCCGGAGCACCTCCGTCGTCTCTGCGGCGGCCGGTCCCTCGATGATCGCGTACCCCTCCGGGCGCAGCTCGGCCCGGATCACCTCGGGAAGCCGGTCGTACTCGGTGACCCAGCCGAGCGTGTCGACGCCCGCCTCGTCGGTCACCGCGGCCACCCGCAGGGCGGGCCCGGCGATCTTGAAGATTAGGGCGGCGGTGACCGCGCGATCCATCTGGAGCGCGGCCCGCATCGTCACCTCCATCGCCTCCGCCCGGGTCGTCGCGGCGACCAGGCCGCTGCCGACCGACGCCATCGTGCGCCTGCGGTACGCGACGCGGTCCCGCGCGATGCAGCCCCGCGCCAGCACGTGGTTGGCGCCGACCAGGAGCAGGGCGGTGAACAGCAGCGGAACGGCATCCCGCGGCTCCGCGGAGTAGACCACGATGGCGACCACCGCAAGCGCGCACAGGACGGTCGCGGCGAGATACTTCTCCCGCACCTCGCCGTACAGCGACCGGAAGCAGACCCAGGCGAAGATCAGACCGATGGTCGCGCCGAAGTCGCAGGCCTCGGCGATCAGGCAGACGCAGGCGCCCTCGACGATCCAGCTCCACGCCGGGAAACGCTGCCGCCGGTACCCGATGAAGATCCAGACCGGGAACAGCACGGCCGCCACCGCGCCCGCCACGGCAGCGTCGCCGCTGGTGTCGGACAGGCCCCACAGGCCGAACACGGGCCAGGCCAGCAGGACGCCGACGAACAGCGTACGGACCTGCCCCAGCATCGTGTCGATGCCGGGAAGCCAGCGCTGTGCCAGCACCGTCGCGGTATCCATCGCCACCCTCCGGGCCGGGGCTTACCGGACCCATGGTGTATATCGCCCATACTCCCAGAGTTGGCGATCCCCGGGGGCGGGATGGTGGCGAAGACAGGGTGTCTAGTGGGTGGCACCGCCGACGCTGTGTTCATCGGGCTTGTCGCGGTATTCCACGATCGCGGCCATCGCGGCGGTCAGCGCGGTCGCCAGGTCGTCCAGGCTGAGCGAGGGCAGGTTCGGCTTGTCGGCCACCTGCTGCGCGATGTACGGCACGTGGATGAACCCGCCCCGCTTGCCCGGGAACTCGCGATCGATCATGTACAGGATCTGGTACATGATGTGGTTGCAGACGTACGTGCCGGCGGTGTTCGAGACGGCGGCCGCGATCCCCGCCCCGCGGATGGCCGTGACCATCGCCTTGACCGGCAGCGTGCTGAAGTAGGCCGGCGGCCCGTCCGCGCGGATCGGGGTGTCGATCGGCTGGTATCCGTCGTTGTCCGCGATGCGCCCGTCGTCGAGGTTGATGGCCACCCGCTCCGGATTGACCCCGAACCGCCCGCCCGCCTGACCGACGCTGACGATGACGTCCGGGTCGTGCTCCACGATCGCGTCCCGGACGAACTCCGGCGAGCGGGCGAACGACGTGGGAATCTGCACCTTGACGATCTCGGCGTCCGCGACCTGGTCCGGCAGGCGCCGCACCGCCTCCCAGGACGGGTTGATCGGCTCGTGCTCGAACGGATCGAAGCCGGTTACCAGAATTCTCATGATGTCTTCCCTGGTACGTCGTGGCCGGGCCGAGCCCGCGGCTCAGAAGAAGATCGCACCGATCAGGCCACCGGCGGCCACCGTGGTGATCGAGAGAACCAGGTTCGGCACGAAGTACGTGTGGTCGACCAGCTTCGTTCCCAGCTTCGTGGTCCCCGAGAGGTCGAAGTTCGCGCCCGCGATCTGCGGGCCGCCGGTGGGCAGCGCGTAGACGCCGGCCAGACCGCCGGCCCACATGCCCGTGAGCACGGCCGGCGGAAGGCCGACGGCCAGGCCGATCGGGACCATCGTCCGCGTCGCGACCGACTGGCTGGTGGTGAGCGCCGCGACGATGAAGACCGCGACGGCGAACAGGAAGCGGTAGTCGTTCACCCAGCCGCCGACCGTGTCGACGATGGCCGCCTCGTGCGCGTTGATGAAGGTCGCCGTCATCCAGGCGATGCCGAACAGCGCGATCGCCGCCACCATGCCGGCCTTGAACACCGACATGCTCGGGACCTCCTTCACGTCGGGGCGGCCGAGGAAGAGGATCGCGACGCCGACGGCGAACATCACCATCACGATGGTGCTGGTCATGTCGAGCGTCACCGACTCGCCGTCGACCTCCCAGGTGGGCCGCAGCTCGGAGAAGAGACCCAGGATGACGATCAGCACCACGCCGGTCAGGAACGCCAGCGCGGAGTTGCGGCCCCGCTTGGTCGCCGTCAGCCCGGCCGAGACCGGGACCGGGGTGGTGTCGTCGGGCAGGTCGCCGCCCGAGTCACCGGCCGAACCGGACACCGACACCCGGGGCCGCCCCGCGGTGGCGAGCGCCGGCTGCGGCGGTGCCAGCAGGCCCTCCTGGATCTTGCGCTGCACCTCGGGATCCTTGTCGAGGTCCGCGCCCAGCCGGTTGGCCACCAGGGACGTGACCACGATGCCGATCAGGCACGCCGGGATCGTCACGGCGAGGATCTCGGCGAGGCTGAAGTTGTACGGCGAGACCTCCGTCAGGGTCAGCATGGCCGCCATCGCGGCCGAGACCGGCGAGGCGGCGAGCGCGACGCCCGACTGGACGACCGCGACCGACATCGGCCGCGACGGCCGGATCCCGTTGCGATAGGACACGTCGTAGATCACCGGCATCAGCGGGTAGAGGATGTTGCTGGTACCCGCTCCGATGGTGAACGCGAACGCGGTCAGCGGCGCGATCAGCGTGATCTGCTTCGGGTGACGCTCGATGATGCGGGCGGCGACCATGACCATCCAGTCGATGCCGCCGGCGGCCTGCATCATGGCCGCCGCGGTCACGACGGCCAGGATGATCGCCACCGCGGTGGCCGGCGGATCGCCGGGCGCCTCGCCGAAGACGAAGACCAGGATGGCGGTCCCCACCCCGCCCCACAGGCCGACGCCGATGCCGCTTACCCGGGTGCCCATCACGATCGCGCCCAGCACGACGAGCGCCTCGAGTATGAAGACCACATCCATGTCGATCACCCTTCGGCCTGCGCCGCTACCGTTGAGCACACGATCACACCCCCCGCCGATGCGGGGGATCATCCGCGACGGATGACCGATCCACCGCCCGCCGCGCGGCCCCGCTCATCCGTCGCGGATGGGATGGACGCCCGCCGTCGTCTGTGACACTGGCGGCATGGCCGAGGCGGGTTGGCAGGAGCTGCGGGTCGAGGTCCGTGGGCGTCCGGTCTTCGTCCGAAAGGGTCCGGAGGTGGCCGGCTCGACCCCGCTCGTGCACGTGCACGGCTTCGCGGTCTCCGGCCGCTACCTGCTGCCGACCGCGCGGGCCCTCGCGCATCGCGCGACGACGTTCGTACCCGACCTGCCCGGCTACGGTCGCAGCGCCGGCTGGGGTCACGTCCTGGGCATCCCGTCGCTGGCGCGGGCGCTCCTGGAGCTTCTCGACGCGCTCGGCATCGAGCGGGCGGTGCTGGTCGGCAACTCGATGGGCGGGCCGGTGTGCCTCGAGGCCGCGCACGGCGCACCCGGGCGGGTGGCCGGCATCGTGCTCGCCTCGCCCGCGGGCGGGGTGCACAACCAGCCGCTCCCCCGGGCCCTGCTGCAGCTCGCGCGCGATGCGTGGCGCGAGAGCCCGCGCATGGTCCGCGTCGTGCTGCCCGACTATCTCCACTTCGGAGCGATGAACGCCCTGCACCTGTTCGGTGAGCTCGTGCGGTTCCCCTCGCTCGAGCGCATGCTGCGCACGCCCGTGCCGACGCTCGCCGTGATCGGCACCTGCGACCCGCTCATGCCGCCGCCGCGGCGGGTGCGGGAGGTCGGCCGCCTGGGTCCGCCGCAGCTGACGGTCGCGGCGATCGAGGGCGCGGCGCACGCGATGAACTTCAGCCACCCGGGCGAGCTCGCGCACCTGATCGGCTGCTGGCTCGACGGCCGGGAGATCACCGACGACCCGGACCAGCCGGGCATCGCCCGGATCCTGCGGTTCCACCGCCGGCAGAAGGCCTAGCCCGCCGGCTCGGAGGCGAACAGGGTCAGCCCCAGGCGGTAGGACAGGAACCGGGCGGCGAGCTGACCCCTGACGCTGTTGCCGAAGCCGTCGAGCGGCGGGGCGAAGGTCGCCAGGGCCCCCTTGCCCGGGGAGACCACGACGATGCCGCCGCCGATGCCGCTCTTGCCGGGAACCCCGACGTCGTACAGCCAGTCGCCGGAGGTCTCGTACAGGCCGGCGGTGGCCATCACCGCCAGGGCGAAATGGCAGACGGAGGCCTCCACCACGCGTTCGTTCGTGCGCGGGTTGACTCCGCCGTTGGCCAGGGTGGCGCCCATCGTCGCGAGGTCGCTCACGCTGACCCGCAGGCAGCTCTGGCGGGTGTACAGCTCGACCGCGTCCATCGGGTCGCAGCCGAGCATCCCGAAGGTCTGCAACAGGTCGGCCAGGGCGCGGTTGCGGTGATTGGTCGCCGAGGCCGAGGCGAATACGTCGTCGTCGAGCGCCAGATCCCGGCCGGCGAACCGCGACAGGCCGTCGTGCAGGAAGCTCCACCTGGCCTCGACGGTGTCGCCGGGTGCGAGGCTGGCGGTGCCGATCGCCCCCGGGTTCACCAGCGGATTGGTGCGCCCGCCCGGGCCACGCTCCACCGCGGCGAGCGAGTTGAAGGGCAGGCCGGTGGCGTTGACACCCAGCCGCCGGCGCATCTCCTCCGGGCCGAGCGTCGCGCAGACCAGCGCGAAGACGAACGGCTTGGCCACGCTCATGATGGTGAACCCGTAGTCGGCGTCGCCGACCGCGTGGAGCCCGCCCCGGGTGCCGGCGGCGCAGATCCCGAACAGGTTGGCCGGCACCCGGGCCAGGGCCGGGTAGACCCCCGAGCACCGGCCCGACGTCACCGCCCGGAAGCGCTCGTGCGCCTCCTCGAGCGAGCGCCGCACCTGCTCCGGTGAGGGCAGTTGGCCGGTCGAGACGTACGGTGCTTCGTCGCGCTGGAGCTGTCCCATCGACGGTCTCCCTGGCCGGAGGATTGTCTACGTGCTGGGCAGCGGCGCGGTCGGGATCGTGTGCGAGATGGCGGCCGCGGCCGCGGCGCGGTCGACCGCGCGGGCCTGCGCGGCGCGGTGACGCCGGATCAGCAGCGCCAGCACGATGCCCGCGGCGGACATGATCGTCATCAGGAGCGAGGCGCGGGAGAGCCCGGCGGCGAGCGCGACGTCGGCCGCGTCGCCGGCCGCGCGGCGGCTGTCGCTGACGGCGGTGGAGACCGTCGCCGCGGCGGCGACGGCCAGCGACCCGCCGATGTAGCGGGCCATGTTGGAGATGCCGGACGCCTGCCCGACCTCGTCGGCCGAGACCACGGCGGTCGACGCGGCCGACGCGGGGCCGTTCGCGAGCCCGAGGCCGATGGCGATGGCGATCAGGGGCAGGACGAACGCGGCGTAGGCCCAGGAGGCGGTGACGAACGCCAGCGCGGCGAAGGCCACCGCGGCCAGCGCGAATCCGAGCGCGACCGCGAGAGCCGGCCCGATCCGCACCGCGAGCGGGGTGATCAGCGGCGTGATCGCGATCATGGCGGCCGCGGCGGGCAGCGTGGCCAGCCCGGCCTCCAGCGCGCTCATGCCGAACGCCGCGGGATCCTGGAAGTAGAGGCTGAGCAGGTACATGAGCGCGTTGATGGCGCCCGCGACGAGCAGGATGGCGAGCGTCGAGCCGACCAGCACCACGTTGCGCAGCAGCCGCAGATCGACGATCGGTGCCGCCACCCGCCGCTCGACGGCGACGAACCCGACGGCGCCGAGGACGGAGACGACCAGGCAGCCGATGGTCGCCGCCGAGGCCCAGCCCCAGTCGCTGCCCTCGCTGAGCGCGAGGACGAGCGGGACGAGGATGACCGCGATCAGCACCGTGCCGGCCACGTCGATCGAGCGGGACCGGTTCGGATCGCGGGATTCCGTGACCCGGGACAGGGTCACCGGGATGAGCGCCGCGGCGATCGCCGCGTCGATCCAGAACAGGCCCTGCCAGCCGGTCGCGTCGACGAGCAGGCCGCCGACCAGCGGGCCGATCGCGGCACCGGCCGCCGACGCGGCGCCCCACAGGGTGATCGCCCGCATCTGCGCCGCGCCGGAGGCGGCCACCGACAGCAGGCTCATGCCGCAGGCGAGGATCGTCGAGCCCGCGGCTCCCTGGATCATGCGGCCGGCGATCACCACCGTGCCGCTTCCGGCGAGGGCGATCAGCACGCAGGAAGCGACGAACAACACGAGTCCGGCGAGGAACACCCGGCGCCGGCCGAGCACGTCGCCCAGCGCGCCCGAGGTGACGATCACCGCGGCGCCGACCAGCATGTAGCCCGTCACCGCCCACTGCAGCTGATCGAGCGGTGCGTTCAGGTCCGCGCTGATCGCCGGGAGCAGGATCGTGACCGCGGACGTGTTCGCGTTGACCACCAGCGCCGACACGCACGCCGCCAGCAGCACGCCCAGCCCCGCCGCCCGGCCCGCCTCAGTCGCCGCGCCTCGCTCGGCCATGCCTGACTCCTCGCCTCGACCGGGACCGCGCCGCTCAGTACGGCGTCGGGATGTGCCGGACCATCAGATGATCGGAGTCGTAGCCGTGCGCCTTCTGCCGTTTCGGCAGGACCACGTCCCCGTGCTCCAGCGGCGTGTAGGGAATCTGGCTCAGCAGGTGGCTGATGACGTTGAGCCGGGCCCGCTTCTTGTCGTCGCTGTGCACCACGTACCAGGGCGCCCAGGCCGTGTCCGTGGCGCGGAACATCGCGTCGCGGGCGCGGGCGTAGTCGTACCACCGGCTGTAGGACAACAGGTCCAGGTCGGACAGCTTCCAGACCTTGCGCGGGTCGTTGATCCGGCTCTCCAGCCGGCGGGTCTGCTCCTCGGGGCTCACCTCGAGCCAGTACTTGAGCAGGATCACTCCGGAGTCCACTATGGTCTGCTCCACGGCGGGGGTGAATCTCAGGAACTGGTCCACCTGTTCGTCGGTGCAGAATCCCATCACCCGCTCGACGCCGGCCCGGTTGTACCAGCTGCGGTCGAAGATGACCACGTCGCCGGCGCCGGGCAGGTGCGGAAGGTACCGCTGCAGGTACATCTGCGACCGCTCGCGCTCGGTCGGAGCGGGCAGCGCGAGGACCCGGAACGTACGCGGGCTGACGCGTTCGGTGATCGCCTTGATGGTGCCGCCCTTGCCGGCCGTGTCGCGTCCCTCGAACAGGATGCAGACCTTCGCGCCGGTGGACTTCACCCACTCCTGCATGGCGACGAGCTCGCCGTGCAGGCGGCGCAGCTCGCGGAGGTACTCCTTGCGCTTCATCAGCGGCTGCGGCTTGACGCCGTCCGGACCGGAGTCCAGTTCGGCCAGCAGGCCGGCCCCGTCGGCCCGGTGATCGGTTTTCGTGTGGTGCTTGGCCATGTGGACTCCTCCGTTGATCAGCCGGCTGCCGGCACGTGGTCCGGGCGCGCGCGCTGCGGTTCGACGGCCTGGCGGGCGTCGAGGGCCGCGCGGGGCAGCCGCGAGCGCCGGATCCACTTGACCGTCTCGACGACCGCCGGCAGCACCAGCGCGAGGCCGATGCAGGCCAGCCACTGCGGGCCGGTGAGCGGCTTGGTGAGCAGGCTCTGCCGCAGGAAGTCGGCCTGGGTCGCCAGGACGACGAAGGCGACCGCGATCAGGCCGATCGCCACGGCCTTGAGGATCGGCGGGCCCAGTCCGGTGGCCGGGTCCCGGCGGTTGGTCAGCGCGTTGCACACCGTGCCGAGGCCCATCACCACGAACGACATGGTCACCGCGGCGCTGGGTGCGGTCGTGCTCAGGTCGTCCGGCCCGAAGACGAGCGGCACCAGGGCGGACACGAACAGCGCGCTCGCGTAGAGCAGCCAGAGCAGGACGGCGCCGCGGTTCGTGATGGTGATCTTCGGGTCGCGCGGCGGGCGCAGCATGACCTGGGGATCGCCCGGGTCGACGGCGATGATGATCACGCCGACCACGGTCGCGCAGAACAGCAGGTAGAGCACCATCGACGGGGTCAGCGCCACGCCCTGGTTGATGTTGAACGCGGTGGCCGCGACGAACAGCATCACGAGCCCCAGCAGCTGCGTCATCTGGAACCGGACGTACGCCACGATCTTGTCGTAGACCCGCCGGCCGATCTCCACGGCGTGCACCAGCGTGCCGAAGTTGTCGTCGGTGAGGATCATCCGGGCGGCCTGCTTGGTGACCTCGCTGCCGCTGCCCATCGCCACGCCGATGTCCGCCTGTTTCAGCGCGGCGGCGTCGTTGACCGCGTCGCCGGTCATCGCGACGATCAGGCCCTGCTCCTGCATGGCGCGGGCGAGCCGCAGCTTGTCCTGCGGTGAGACGCGCCCGAAGACGTGCAGCTCCGGAAGCCGCCGGTCCAGCTCGGCGTCGGACATGGCCTGCAGTTCGGGACCGCTGATCGCGCCCGGCCCGAGGCCGAGCGTCTCGCCGATGGCCCGGGCGGTGACCGCGTGGTCGCCGGTGATCATCCGGACGTCGATGCCGGCCCGCAGCGCGATGCCGACGGCGTCCTTGGCCTCGGCGCGCAGCGGGTCCACGATGCCGACCATGGCGACGAAGCCCAGGTCGCCGGCGAGCGACATCGGGTCCGCGGCCATCGCCGGCAGCTCGTCCGGTTCGATGAACCGCGCCGCGAACGCGAGCACCCGCAGGCCCTGGCCGGCCATCCGCTGGTTGGCCGCCTCGACCGCGGCACGCGAGTCGACCATCGGCGCCCGGCCGTCCCGCAACGGGCCGCCGGCCCAGCCGCAGCGGGCCAGCACGATGTCCGGCGCGCCCTTGACCAGCTCGATCACCCGTTCCGCGCCGTCCAGCTGGATGCGGTGGAAGGTGGCCATGAACTTGTAGTCGGAGTCGAACGGCACCTCGGCGAGCCGGGGATAGGCGCGCCGGGTCTCCTCGGCGTCGACGCCGAGCTTGGCCGCGAGCACCACCACGGCCGCCTCGGTCGGGTCGCCGACCACCGCGCCGTCGTCGCGTACGGTGGCGTCGCTGTCCAGGGCGACGCCCATGGCGAGCCGGGTGAAGTCCGGCATCGGCGTGCCGGCGACCGACGTGATCCGGCCGGACTTGCGGTAGCCCTCGCCCTCGACGGTGTACCAGGCGCCGTCGGCGTAGATGACCGACACCATCATCTCGTTCATGGTGAGGGTGCCGGTCTTGTCGGTGTTGATGACGCTGGTGGCGCCCAGCGTCTCCACATCGGTGAGGTTCTTGACCACGGCCTTGGCGTCGGCCAGGTCCTTGGCACCGGCGGACAGCAGGCCGGACACGAACGCCGGCATGCCGGTCGGGATGGCCGAGATGGCCATGGCGGTGCCCAGCAGCAGCAGCTGCTCCAGCTCCATGCCGCGGATCCAGCCCACCACGACGATGAAGGCGACCGCGGTCCAGGCCACCACGCCGAGCACCTTGGTCAGCGAGTCGAGCTCGCGCTGCAGCGGCGACCGGGTCCGGGTCACCCCGGTCAGCAGGGTCGCGATCTGGCCCATCTGGGTGCGCATCCCTGTCTCGGTGACCACCATCGAGGCCGTGCCCCGGGTGACCGAGGTGTTCTGGAACGCCATGTTGGCCCGGTCGCCGAGCGCGACGTCGCCGGGCGGCAGGGTGGCGGCGTTCTTGGCCACCGGCGCGCTCTCCCCGGTCAGCGCCGCCTCCTGGGTCTCCAGCGTGGCGGAGCGCAGCAGCCTGCCGTCGGCCGGCACCAGGTCTCCGGCCTCGAGGTGCACGATGTCGCCCGGCACCAGATCGACGGCCGGGACGAGGGCCGCCTCGTCGTCGCGGAGCACCCGGGCCTCGGGCACCTGCATCCTCGACAGGGCGTCGACGCTGGCCCGGGCGGTCAGCTCCTGGCGGACGCCGAGGACCAGGTTCAGCAGGATCAGCAGGCCGACGATGACGGCCGTGGAGACCTCGCCGATGAGCAGGCTCACCACGACGACGGCGATCAGCATGAGGTTCATCGGGTCGCGCAGCAGCTGCAGCGTGATGGCCCACACCGACGGCGGTTTCTCGCGGGTGATCTGGTTCGGGCCGTACCGCGACAGCCGGGTGGCCGCCTCGGCACGGGTCAGCCCGTGCTCGGCGTCGCCGCCCAGCGCCGTCAGCACGGCGGCGGGCTCCTGGGCGTACCAGGTCTGCTGTCCGCCGGTCGTGCCGGATGGGTTCTTCTCGATGGTTCCGGTGCCGTTGCTCACTGAGGTGCCCCCTTGCAGCGTCGCCAGGGTGGTCCGGCCGACCTGCACGTCAAGAGTCACCCGATGGTGGCGGGCGCTCCTCATCCGACGCGGATGGTTTCCCGGCCGGCCGAAAGGCCGCGGGCGGCCGGCCGTTCCCGGTGGTCCGGCGCCCGGCGTGGAGGGCCGGCATCGAGGATGCCGGCCCGGTGAGCTACTCGGCGCCGGCGTTCTTGACGTCCTGCTCGATCGCGGCGGTGTCGGCCTCGAGCTGCCGGGCCTCCACCTTCGCGGCCCGCTTCATGGCCCGCTCGACCTTGGCGCCCATGTCCGAGACCGCCACCACCACCAGCCCCGCCTGGCCGGCGTCGAGATGCTCGCCGAGCTCCTTGAGGTCCTTGCGGCTCATCCCCGCCGCCGCATGACCGGTCACGGACCCGAGCAGCGCCCCGCCGGCCGCGGTCGCCGCCAGCAGGCCGCCGCCGATCGCCGCGAACGGGAACAGCGCGACGACCAGGCCGGTGGCGAGCCCGACCCCGCCGCCGAGCACCCCGCCGACCCGGGTCGGCGTCTCGTGCTTCTTGACGATCTTGGTCTTGCCGTCGGAGCGGCGCTCGACCACGGCCGCGTCGTAGGCGTCGATCAGCCTCGCCTCGGTATGCAGATCCTTCACCAGCTGGTAGTCCGCCTCCGCGGCTTCGACGCTGGGATACACCCCGACATAGACCATGAACGTGTCGATAGCCATGCTCGTCCCCTCTCCGGGCGATCATCCTGTCCACCGCCGACAATGGCCCGGCAAAACGGACACCGCCTCACTCCCGGCAGATGAAATCCGTACGCCGGAAGAGGGAAGCTTCCGCGTCCACACCGGACGAGCGGCGCGATCAGGGATACCTCAGGGTGATCCCCTATGTCGCCACACCGAGACGTTGATCGATGCTCGGAAGGTCGACCGAAGGAACGTCATGACCCTCCGCAGCGCCGCTCGAAGCCTGGCCGCCGTCGTCACCGTCGCGGTGGTGACCGTGCCGGCGTTCGCTCCCGCGGCGTCCGGCGCCGAGGGCCCGAGACCGGCGCTCGCCTGGCAGGCGTGCCCGGATGACATTCCCAACCTGCCGCTCGACCCGGACGACCCGGCGAGGTGCGCCGCGCTGCGACTGCCGGTCGACTGGGCGCGGCCGCACGGCGCGACGTTCGACCTGATGGTGGCGCGCCGGCCGGCCCGCGACCCCGAGCGGCGCGTCGGCACGCTCGTGTTCGGCCCCGGCGGCCCGGGCGACTCCGGCGTGGAGCGGATCCGCCGCGGCAACCGGTTCAGCCAGGAGATCCTCGACAGGTTCGACACGGTGAGCTTCGACCCGCGCGGGGTGGCCCGCAGCGGCGCACCGACCTGCGTGCCGCCGTCGCCGCCGCCGCCGAAGCTGCTGGCCGATCAGGCCGGCTTCGACGCGACCGTCGCCTACAACCGGGCGCTGTGGAACGCCTGCCGCCCGACCAGCCCGGTCTTCGACCATTCCGACACGCTCAGCACCGTGCGGGACCTCGACGCGCTGCGCCGCGCCCTCGGAGAGCGCACGCTCACCTTCCACGGCAGCTCATACGGAACGCTGCTGGGCACGCAGTACGCCGAGCGGTACCCGAACCGGGTCCGGGCCATCGTGCTGGAGGGCGTGTTCGATCACAGCCTCGACCTCCGCACGTTCGTGCGCACCCAGGCGATCGCGCTGCAGGACTCGTTCGACGAGTTCGTGGCCTGGTGCAACCGGAGCGGCGCCTGCGTGCTGCACGGCGGGAACGTCCGGGCGATCTGGGCCGGCGTGCTGGCCCGCGCCGACGCCGGCGAATACGCCCCCTACACGAGCTTCGACATCGCCGCGATCCCGATCGGCGCGCTGGCCGGCCCCGACTGGCCGCACTTTGCCGCCGCCGTCAAGTCGTTGTCCGACGGCATTCCGGTCAAGGCCGCCATTCCAGCACTGCCCACCGCCGTGTTCTGCAACGACTGGCCGGTGCCGCTTCACGACTTCGACGGGTACGCCGAACTCGTCGCGACGGCGGCGGCCGTGGCACCCGACGTGCGCTACGGCGCGGGCCTGCTCGCCACGGTGACGTGCCTGGGCTGGCAGTCGCCGGTGCGCAACCCGGCCCGCGTCCCACGGGTGCGCACCCGGACCCCGCTGTTGCTGCTCAACGCCCGGCACGATCCGCGTACCGGCTACGAGTGGGCCACCCACGTCGCCGCCCAGTTGGGCCGGCACGGCCGGCTGGTCACCTATGACGGATGGGGCCACGGGTCGTACCGGACGACCGGGTGCACCACGGCGGCCGTCGACCGGTACCTGATCGACCTGGTGATACCGGCCCCCGGCACCCGCTGCCCCGCACCCTGATGACGCGGCCTGGAGGCGTGGCCCTGCCGTGCGCCGGGCACCTGCTCCGCGACCTCCCCGTAGCCGATCTTGGCGGGCGCCGCCACCGCCCGCGGCGCGCCGGCCGCGCGCACCACGGTCGGCAAGTCACTGCTGCTGATCAACCACTAACCGCCACGCCCCGCCGGTACCGGCAGTAGGGTCGATGAATGATCAATGGCGCTCACGTGATCATCTACAGCCGCGACGCCGAGGCGGACCGCGCCTTCTTCCGCGACACCCTCGGCTACCCGCACGTCGACGCCGGCCACGGCTGGCTCATCTTCAAGCTGCCGCCCGCCGAGGTCGCCATGCACCCGGCCGACGGCGAGCCGGGCCACGAGCTCTACCTCCTGTGTGACGACCTCGAGGCGACGATGGCGGAGCTGTCCGCGAAGGGCGTCGAGTTCACCATCGCGGTCACCCAGGAGCGCTGGGGGCTGCGCACCGCGGTGCGGCTGCCCGGCGGCGGCGAACTCGGCCTCTACGAGCCGCGGCACCCGGTCATGATCTGACCGGGCCGTCCCAGGTCCACTGCGGAATGCCCAGGCCCGCGGGGACGTCGTCGGCGGATCCGGGATAGCGCGCCATCTCCGTCGTGGTCACCCAGGCGAAGTAGTCGTGCAGTACCCGGCGCAGCGGCTCGGCCGAGAGGCCCGCGTCCGCACACGCCAGGTCGAAGCAGGCGATCGCGCGGCGGTCCATCTCCGCGTGCGCGCCGTTGCCGCTGTGCATCCGTACGACCGAGGCCTCGTCGCCGTGTGACTCCGTGTAGGTGGCGGGGCCGCCGAGGGCCTCGCCCCAGTACGCGGCGAGGCGCTCGGTGTGCCGCGGGTGGAAGCCGTGGCTGAACGCGTGGCCGACGACCTCGTCGGCGAGCACCCGGCGGTGCCAGGCCTCGGCCAGCCTGAGCATGCCCTCGCCGCCGCCGGCCGCCTCGTACACACTCTGCATGGCTCAAGGGTGCCATCGAACGGCAACCTGCGGTTCTTCGCCCGGTACCTGCGCTGACGCCACCGGCGGCGGAAAATCGCTGGTGCCCGGCGCCCGCCGGCGCAACGATCTCGGCGTGACGCTTCACGAGAACGAGATCCCGATCGACGAGGCCGTCATCAGGTCGCTGCTGCGGGCCCAGCGCCCCGACCTGGCCTCGCTCCCGCTGTCGCCGGCGGGCGCGGGCACCGAGAACATCATGTACCGGCTGGGAGACGAGCTGCTCGTCCGGCTGCCGCGTACGGAAGGCAAGGCCCCGCCGCTGATCAAGGAGCAGGCCTGGCTCCCCCGGCTGGCACCGCTGCTGACCTGCCGGATCCCGGAACCGGTCCACGCCGGTACGCCCGGCGCCGGGTACCCGGCACCGTGGTCGATCTACCGCTGGATCGACGGGACCGAGCCCCGGCCGGACACCGTCGTGGACTGGGCCGCCTTCGGCACCGACCTGGCGGCCTTCGTACGGGAACTGCACGGCATCGATCTCATGGGCGCCACCCGCGCCGGCGAGCTGAGCTGGTATCGCGGCGGCAGCCTGAAGGCCCGCGACGAGTGGGTCGGCGCCGACTTCGACACCTGCCGGACCACCGTCGACACCGGCCTCGACATCGATGCCCTGGAGGAGATCTGGCGCGAAACCCTCGCGCTGCCCGAGCCCTCCGGCCCGCACGGGTGGCTGCACGGCGACCTCCGGCCCACCAACCTCCTGGTGGCGGAGGGGCGGCTGCACGCCGTCATCGACTTCGGTGCCCTCTCCGTCGGCTACCCGGACGCCGAGCACGCCACCGTCTGGGACCTGCCGGCGCCGGCGCGGCAGGCGTACCGGAACCTGCTCGGCCTCGACGATCACACCTGGGCCCGGGCCCGCGGGTGGGCGATAGCCGTGGGCATCGGCGGGCTCACCTACTACTGGAACAGCTATCCCGCCTTCGTCGCCGAGTGCCGGACGCGGCTGGAGTCGATCATCGCGGCGGCCTGACACGGCGTCCGCGGGGCGTCGGGGAACGGCGCGGGATTGTCTACCCGACGCCTGACCGGCGCCCCTACCGCGGGCGGTGCCAGCGCAGCCACGCCGCCTGGCCGCCGTCGACGAGAATGTCGGTCCCGGTGAGATAGAGCGATCCGGGCCCGGTCAGGAACGCGACCACCTCGGCGATCTCGCCGGGCGTCGCGGTGCGGCCGATGCCGCAGGCGTCCAGCATCGCCATCATGTGGCCGCCGGTCGGGCCCTGCTGCTCGGCCCGCGCCATCGGGGTGGAGACCACCCCGGGACTGACGGTGTTGATCCGGGCCCCGCGCCGGTTCCAGGCCAGGGCCGCCGCCTGTACGCGGACCTGGTTGGCCCGCTTGGCCAGGATGTACGCGGCGACCCGGTCCGCACCCGCCGACCGGACCACGTCGAGCGACAGCAGTTCCGCCGCGGGCGCCGTGGCGAGGGCCGCCTCCTGGTCCCGGCTCAGGGTGGCGTGGTGGCCGGCCATGCTGGCGACGCAGACCAGCGAGGTGCCCCGGGTGGCCACCGCCTCGAAGGCGTCGATGACGTGCGCGGTGCCGAGCAGGTCGACCTCCATGATCCGCTGGACCGTCGCGGTCGCCGCCGAGACGCCGGCGGTGTGCACCACGGCGATCAGCCGGCCCTCGGCCGCCGCGGCCCCGGCGAGTTCGGCCGTCGCGTGTGCGTCGGACACGTCGGCGACCTGTCCCTTCGCCGCGTACCCCTCGGCGAGCAGCAGGTCGACGGCCCGGCCCAGGAGGTCCGGGACGGCGTCGGCCAGAATCACCGTGCGGCCACTGCCGATCCGGCGGGCCACCGCCTGCCCCATCCCGCCGGCCCCGGTGACCACGACGACGTCATTCACCGCCGCACCAGCCGGATCGCGGCGGCCGGGCAGGCGGACGCCGCCTCGCGCGCCGCGTCGTGGTGCCCGGGGGCCGGCTCGGCGTCGAGCACGACGGAGACGCCGTCCTCGTCACGCTGGTCGAACAGGTCGGGGGCGATCATCGCGCACTGCCCGGCCGCCACGCACCTCGGTTCGTCGAGCTCCACCCGCAGCCTCATCGTCGCCCCGCTCACCAGGTGACCGGGAGGGACCTGAGGCCGTAGGCGACACCCTCCATCGCGAACGGGACCTCCTCGAACGCGACCGCAAGGGCGAGCGTGGGGATGCGGGCGTAGAGGGTGCCGTAGACGACCTGCAGTTCGACGCGGGCCAGCGACTGGCCGATGCACTGGTGCGGGCCGTACCCGAAGGCGTGGTGGGATCGGGCCGGCCGGCGCAGGTCCAGGCGTCCGGGGTCGGGGAACCGCTCGTCGTCCCAGTTCGCGCCGGACAGGTCGAAGATGACGCCGTCGCCGGCCTTGATGACCTCGCCGTGCAGGGGGATGTCCTCGACGGCGATGCGCCGGATCCCGGTGTGCACGATGGTCAGGTAGCGCAGTAACTCCTCGACCGCGCCGGCCACGAACCCCGCGTCGCCGGCGTTCTCCCGCAGCAGCGCCAGCTGATCGGGGTTCCGCAGCAACGCGAGCGTGCCGAGCGAGATCATGTTCGCGCTGGTCTCGTGGCCGGCGATGAGGATGGCGCCGGCCATGGTGACGGCCTCCACCCGGGTCATCTCCCCCGCCCCGACCCGGCCGGCCATCTCGGAGATCACGTCGTCGGCGGGATCGGCCGCCTTCGCGTCGAACAGTTCGCCGAGATATCCGCCCAGCGCCCGGGCGGCCTCCTGCGCCTGCTGCGGCGTCGAATCATGGCTGACCAGCACGTGGCTGGCGGTCTGGAAGAGCTCATGATCCTGGTACGGCGCACCGAGAAGCTCGGTGATGACCAGGGTCGGCACCGGCAGGGCGACGGCCGGTACGAGGTCGGCCGGTTTCGGTCCGGCGAGCAGGTCGTCGATGAGGCCGTCGAGAATCCGCTGGATGTGGGGCCGGAGCGCCTCGACCCGCTTGACCATGAACGGGCCGTTGACCGTACGGCGCAGCCGGGTGTGCTCAGGCGGGTCGGTGTTGGTGATCAGCGCGGGGTGATACGGCGCGGACGCCGCCCGGCTGCGGGTCATGTGCGGGTAACCGGGACGCTTCTCGTCGATGCTCAGCCTCGGGTCGTTGAGCAGGGCCCGCTGGTCGGCGTGGCGGGTGACGAACCAGGGCGTGCTGCCGTCCCAGATGCGGACCCGCCCGACCGGGTTCTCCCGGGTCATCTCCCGCACGGCGGCGGCGGGGGCGAACGGGCAGCCGGGCTCGCGCTCCATCGGGTACTCGGGCTCCGGCATGGGTCTCCTCGGAGGCGGAAGTCAGATAAACACATGCAATCAGAGCGGTCTGACATCGACCGGACAAGAACCTGACGGAACCCTGACGTGACCCAGGTCACGTCGGGCCCCCAGGAAGTACCCGAACCCCCGCTGCGTGTGGATCAACGGCGGCTGCGTCCCGTCGACCTTGCGGCGCAGCCGGGAGACCAGCCGCTCGATGGCGTTGACCCCCCGCGACTCGCGCCACACCTGCCAGGCAAGCTGCTCCTTCGACAGCACCCGCCCGGCGTTGAGCAGCAGGTGCCGCAGCAGCCGGAACTCGGCCGGCGTCACGTCGAGCGCCCGCTCGCCGCGCCAGGCCCGGCAGACGACCTCGTCGAGCAGCAGATCACCGTGCCGCAGCAGGGCCGCGGGCAGGCGCCGGTCGCGCAGCAGCACCTGCACCCGGGCCAGCAACTCGGCGCCGCGACACGGCTTGGTGACGTAGTCCCCGACCTCGGTGCCGAGCGCGGGCAGCAGGGTGCCGAGATACTCGCACGCGGTCAGGCAGAGGACCGGCGGCCGCACGGCGAAGGTGGGCCGGTCGCGGGCGAGATCATGCAGGTCCGGGATCTCCACATCGAACACGATCAGGTCGACGGGACACTCGCGGAGCACGTCGAGCGCGGCGCGGCCGGTCCCGGCCGCCGTGACCGCGTAACCGGCCAGGCTCAACTGGGCCGCGAGCGAGCCGCGCAGGTCCGGGTCCGGCACCACCACCAGCACGCGCGAGTCGTATCCCGAGCGCTCCGCCTCTCTGACGTGCATGGCGTTGTCCCCCGCCCCGAAGTCGACGCCCTCCGCAGTGGACCCGTACCGCGGAGCCGCTCAGTCTCACGGTAGTTCAGGGATCGATCCCCCGGCTCATCTGTCACGCCATGACAGCGGAGACAGGCCAATCGCCGCTTCGGCGATTCGCCGACCCGTCCCGGTTCTCAGATCCTTGCGCGCAGAGTCGATCCAGCCGTCGACTCGGCGGACGCCGGCGTCGCGGTATTCCACGGCCTGAAGCAGCATCTCCAGCTTGTCGGCGTCTTTTGCGCAGAGCGCCTCAAGCGTCTTCCGCGCCTCGTACTCGTCGACTGCGGCACGAACCGTCTCGCGGGACCGCCGGGGAAGGTCGTTCGTCTGATCGGCGGTGATCTGCCGTGGGTCGGGCTTGGCCAGGTACGCGGCGGCCGTGTGTGGGAGGTCGCCGGTGCGGGTCTCCTGCGTGTCATGCCACAACGCGAGGAAAGCGGCACGGGCCGGGTCGGCGCCCTCCTCTGCGGCTATGAGGGCGGCCAACTGTGCGGTGCGCATGGTGTGCTCGGCCACGGACTCGGGATCCCGGACACCGGCGTGCCACCAGCCGGTGCGGCGGACGCGTTTCAGCAGGCCCAACTCGTATCCGAATGCGGCGATCGACTCGGCGTCCTCTGGCACGATTGTTCCTTCCTCCTACCGGTCGGCGATGCGTACCGCGTACTGAAGTCCGGCGAGCTGGTCTCGCTCGGCTCTACTCAGATCCGCTGAGGAAGCGAGCCTATCGAGCACTTCGGTGAGCGATTCTCTTGTGGCTGGCCGGCCGCCGAGCAGTTCCGGCCGCGATGCCACGAGCGCGTGGATGGTGCAAACGTTCAAGGGGCGCTGCGGTGAGGTCGGGTCGAGGCGCTCCATCAGATGTCGCAGGAGCCGGCTTCCGGCCCACGAACGGGTGTCGGCAGCCAGCATGAAGCCGTCGCTGGTCTGCTCGTCGCTGAGCTCGCCGATCCAGTAGGCCCAGTAGTTGAGGTTCGCTAACCTTCCGGATTGGTCGGTCATGTGATCAACAAAGTCGTAGAGATGGGTGCTGTCACCGGCGACGGCCAGGGCCACTGATGCGGAGCGGGCCTCCAGGAGTTCCGCGATGTCGCCGCCTCCTGGCCCCCGGCGTCCAGCACGGTTCCATTCGGTGCGAAGCCAGTCGACGACCTCCGGGCGCCCGTCGAAGCCGAGGAGGTAGACGGCCTGGCGACGCAAGAGAGCCTGGTCCGAGCGCCGCGCCTGCTCAGCGACAGTCAGCAGGTGGTCAAGAAAGCGGGTCCGTTCCTCAATGCTCAGCGCGGGCTGGGTTGGCGTGGGACCACGCCGGGGGACCTTAGCCGCCAATTCGTGCAGGTGCCTCGGCGTTCGTCCGAGGATCGGCCACAAGATCAGATTGGTACTCGTCCAGCGATGGACGCTTGCGGCGAGGGGGTGGCTATCTGCATCTACCCAAGCGTTGCCCGCGACGATCCCAGTCGAGAGCACCAGGTCCGCCTCGATCGCCTCACGGAGATGGCGTCCCGTAGCTGCCGGTGCACCCAGCCTGGCCAGCCGACCGCACAATCTTAGAAAGTCGCCTGCGCTCATCGCGGAGAGGGGGCGTCGCCCGGACTCCCAGCCTTGCACCGTGGTGACATCGACACCCAGGGCCTCAGCGAGTTTCTCCTGCGTCAGTGCGATGGACTGGCGCGCAAGTTTCAGCACGAACCCCGATACGAGGCCGATCGTCCGTGAACGCTGACTGCCAGTCAGTGTTTTCGGTCCTCGCGCCACGAAAGCCTCCTTGGCATTTCCCTTTCGCACTGCTCACCCGTACTGAGAGTCAGTTCTACTTTTTGTTATCAGATCGTACCGTCATTAATCGTCGGAACAAACGCGTCGAACAGCAAGAACAAAAGACAAGGCGCTCCGCGTACTCGTGACGGCGGTGATGCTGCGCCCATCGCGAGGAGGCAGGCTGTGGAGAGCACCTACTACGCAATATCGGCAGAGAAACTCCTCGACGACGCTCAGGCGACCCTCAATGATCACATGACGTCGAGTGCTTCGGGGCGCTGCCTGGCCTGCGATTCACCCGGGCCGTGCTGGCGACGGGAGGGCGCCGTGGCGGTGTTCTCGCGGAGTCTGCGGTTACCTGTTCGCCAACCCGGTGCGAGTCAGCCCGAGCTGATCAACGCGCGTCGGGTGCCTGCGCGGCCCGGGTATATCTGGTCGGGCGGAGGAATCTGGCGCGCCTCTGTTTGACAAATGCGCCGACGCAGGAGCGTCGGGTAGGGCAACTCGACTCGTTCAGCAGAGCCGGAAGCCGAAGACTCGACAGCGTGGTGGATGGGTACAGGTTCACCCGTGGTCGAGGCAGGGTCCGGAGCAGCCAAGCGCTCCGGACCCTGCCTGTTCGCAACAGTTACCGCCACCGGCTTCATTGCTTGCTGCGAGGGGACCGGCAGTGAACCCTTTCCCGCGACTCTGCCTTACCGCGACAATCGATGCCAAAGCCAGACTCGTTAGATGCGGAGCCCAGGGATGCGCCGGTCGGGCCGCCGTCGAAGTCGGATCAGCCGTGAAGTCAACTGGACGAACCGAAATATCGGTCGTCGCCAGGACAAAAGCGGTCCACAATACATCGCATGGCTGCGAACAAACAGGATCAGCAAGACTCGCGAGAGTGTCCGATTGTCTCCGCGCGCTCCTTTGGGGTCGCCGGCGAACCTATCGTGCTACACGAAGGGATGATCGAGAGTCCAACAGCGGAGGAGACACTCGGAAGCATTTATCTCTCACTGGATCCCGTTCCGGACTTGAGGTGGAAGGCCCTGTCGGAGTCGAATGATTTCTGGACGGAGGACGGTAATATTCGCATATCATTTAAACGACCGAGTGGATCCGCACGCGCGCAAGGAGTATGTAACACCTATGGCGAGGGTTCCCTCAATGGCGTGCAGGTTACTCGGCCCGGCGCACGTCTTCAGCACGCCATTTTCCATTGGGTTAACCTTCCGCCCATTGCAGGCAACATTCGACTTGAGGTCGGCGGGACCGATTGGGGTCGGAACTCGATGGCAGAACCAGATCGACTGCGGCTAACTGCAGGGGTCTGGGATTTGGTTCTCGATCGTCGAGCGGACTATGAGGAGGTTGTCAAGGATGCGAAGGTGCGGAATCTGTACGCCCTCACGCATGTGATGGACATTCGTCGTACTGATGGCTTCGATTTTGATGCTGAGGAACTCGAGCCCCTGTCTGAAGCCTTGCGATCTGGGCTGTCTTTTGCCTTCGGGCGTTGGGTTTCACCTGCGATGAAGGTTGGGTACGGCCACGGTGGGGAGGCGGTATGGGAGAGCTGGGGGGCTCCGATATGCGATCCATACAAATCCATCGGATCACCCATAATCTACTGGGGCTCGCTTCACGACGTCACCGACTTCATCCAGCGCGTGGTTGATCGGTTCGGCGACCCAGAGCGATACGGAACCGCTAGCTTCCAGATGTTCCTAGCAGCTCAGACCGCAGAGTTGGGTTTCGTGGAGAATAGAATCTTCTCCGCCTTTCCCGCCATTGAAAATTTGTCCTGGGTAACACTGAAATTGGAAGCAGAACGGAGTAACTCAGAATATGAATCGATCGGCGATGCGGCGGCCCGACTTCGGGTGATGCTTGAATTGGCTTCCATCCCGCTAGAAATCGCACCTGAGAGTCTCCCAGGTCTGTACAGTCTCGCCGAAGAAAAGGGTTTAGACGGTCCTGGCACTGTGGTATGGGTGCGAAATCGGCTAGTTCACCCGAAGGACCCTCACGACACCATCTATGGGAAAGAGCACAGGTTCGTCGTCGAAACCTGGTACCTGTCTCGGAATTATCTAGCCTTACTTGTATTGCATTCGATCGGGTACCGGGGCGGATATTTGCCGGCGGTGCCGCCGTTCGGCTATCTGATGGGCGCTGTTCCCGTCCCATGGGTCTAGTTTCTACGGAGCTACCCAGGCTCGCGACCGCTACCCGCAAGAACGTCGTTCACGAGTAGCGCGACGATGCCGGTAGGAGCCAGGTCGGAACGTAGGGTCCTCAGCTTTCGCGGCCAAATGCCGGGCCGAGCCGTCTACATCTGATCGTTACTCCGTGGCGATGGTGACGCAGCAGCGGCCCGGTGCCGGGTCGAGGCGGGCGCACAGGCCGCCGGGGTCGACCGCGTCGAGGACGCCGCAGATGAGGTCGAGGTTGATGCCGCAGACGAGCTCGGTGTAGTCCTTCGCGAGGCTGTGGAAGGGGCAGTTGGCGAGGACGATCTCGTGGCTCTCCGCGCGCGGCTCGTAGCCGTGGCGTTCCAGGACGTCCGCGACCACCTCCGCGGCCGGACCCTCGGCGCCGGTCGCGGTCTCGCCGAGGCGGCGGCCGGTCGTCCGCGCCGCCTCGGTCAGTGCCTCGGCGACCGGGAGCCGCTCCCGGCCGGCGATGGTGATCGCCTCGGCCATCACCTGGCCGGCGAGGTGGTAGCGGCGCTCGGGGAGGCTCACCGCGATGTCCCGGTCCGCGCGGCGGTAGAGCTTGGCGGGCCGCCCCGCGCCGGGGCCGCCGCGGCCGGGTGGGCGGCTGTACTGGACCTCCAGCAGTCCGTCGGCGACGAGCCGGTCGAGGTTGAACTTGGCCACGTGGTGGGCGACGCCGGTTCCCGCGGCGGCGTCCTCCCGGCTGACCGGCTCGCCCCGGGAGACCACGTAGCGGTACAGCCGGCGGCGCACCGGCTCGCTCAGGGCCGCAACGCTTGTCACGTCGGCCACGAAGTCGTCGGTCATGCCGCCCACTCTAACGGACACGCGTCTTGACGAAACCTCGTCGGCGGTTCTAACGTCAACGAATCTTTCCGTTAGAAGGGAGCTCGACATGAGCAGCGTCGCCGCCACCACCACCTCGACCGCCGGGGAACGACTCAGGACCGATCCGGTGTTCCAGGCCTTCTGGATCCTGCGCCTCGGGTTCATCGCCGCGCCGATCCTGTTCGGCCTGGACAAGTTCGCCGGGTTGCTCACCGACTGGGACGACTACCTCGCCCCGGCGATCGACCGGCTCGTGCCCGGCTCGGCACACCAGGCGATGCTCGCGGTCGGCGTGATCGAGATGGTCGCGGGTATCGCGGTCGCGGTCGTGCCGCGCTTCGGCGGATATCTCGTCGCCGCCTGGCTCGGCGGCATCATCGTCAACCTGCTGATCTTGGGCGACTACTACGACGTGGCGCTGCGGGACTTCGGCCTGCTGCTGGGCGCGCTCGCCCTGGCCCGGCTGGCGACGGCCGTCGCGACCGGCCGCCGCTGACCATCGACGCGTCAGGCCGGCGCCGCCCGGATCCTGCCGGCGGCGCCGACCCGCGACAAGGAGAACACCATGACAAGCACCGCCTGGTCACATGTCGGCCACCACGACAGCGGGGGGCCGCGGACCCCTCAGCTGCGGCTGTTGCACGATGCGGCCCCGGTCGACGTCGAGGCGGCGGCCGACGCCGTGCGGGACCTGCTGCGCGCCCTCGGCCAGGATGTCGGCTCCGAGCACCTGGCGGACACGCCGAGGCGGGTCGCCGCCGCCTACGCCGAGCTGCTCACCAGCGGGCCGTTCAATCTGACGACGTTCCCCAACGACGACCGGTACGACGAACTCGTGCTGGTGCGCGAGGTGCCGTTCCGGTCGCTGTGCGAGCATCACCTGCTGCCGTTCCACGGCGTCGCGCACGTGGGATACCTGCCCGGCGAGCGGATCGTCGGCCTGTCGAAGCTCGCGCGGGTCGTCGAGCACTACTCGCGCGGGCTGCAGGTGCAGGAGCGGCTGACCCAGCAGATCGCCGGCTGCCTGCAGGGCAACCTGCGGGCCCGGGGCGTCGCGGTCGTGCTCGAGGCCGAGCACCTGTGCATGTCGCTGCGCGGGGTCCGCGCCGCCGGCACCAGGACCGTCACCTCGGCGCTGCTCGGCCTGCTCCGCGAACACCCCGCGACCAGGGCCGAGTTCTTCGCGCTCGCCGGAATCCGGCACTGACGTCTGCCGCGACCCGCCCGGCCGGGGCAACGACCGCGCTATCGTCGGCCGTCGCCGTCCACCGTCGTGTCTGGAGTTTGCGATGAGCCTGACCGTTGAAGACCGGCTGGAGATCCACGAGGTGATCGCGCTCCATGGTCACCTGAGCGACGCCGGCGCCTACGAACGGTTCGCCGAGGTGTTCACGTCCGGATCTGGTGGTCGACGCCGGCGATCTCGGCCGCGCTCCCCTGCCGGCACCGGAGCAGTCCCGGTCACGCCTCGACATGTACGTCGCGGCGGCGCATCGTCTGGGTGCGCGCGGCCCGCTCGCCCACCATGTCACAAACGTCGTCGTCCGCGAGGACGGCGACGGTGCCCGGGCGTGGTCGAAGGGCTTCGCCCTGAACCAGGACGGTTCGACGGCCAGCTACACCTACGAGGATCGGCTCGTGCGCACGGATCTGGGCTGGCGCATCGGGCGGCGCAGGGTCACCGCCCGCCGGGAGGCCGGGCGCGGGGTCGAACCGTCGATAATCCGATAAAGCGCGGATGCGCCGGTTACGTTGCGTATGTGCGCAACCTGGTCCGTACCCCTGCCTTCGTCCTGTCGGTGGTCCTGGCCGCCGGCGCGGCAGCGACGCCGGCCGCCGCCGCGCGGTCGCCCCTGCCCTGGGACCACGCCGGGTATGACGCCGAGAACAGCTATTACAACCCGCACGAAACCGTGATCACCGCGGCCACGGTCGGCCGGCTCGCCAGGAAGTGGTCGGTGAAGCTGCGCACGGCGGAGGACTGCTCCGGATTCGGCGCGCCGGTCGTCTCCGGCGGGCGGGTCTTCGTGGGAGATCAGGCCGGGATCTCGGCATACTCGGCGGCGACCGGGGCCAGGGCGTGGAGCTTCGACTGGGACGACTTCGGCACGGGCTGGCCGCCGCGGCTGACGGTCGTCGGCCGCCTGCTCATCGCCGGCTACGGCGACTGTTACTCGGTGAGCGACCCGAACACCCACATGGTCGCGCTGGACGCGGCGACCGGAGCCCGGCGCTGGGCCGGAGTCCCGCCGATCGGGGACCTGGTGGTGGACAAGGGCGTGATCCTGGCGTCCGGCACCGACATCACCGGGGAGACGGCGGCCGCGGCCTATCGGGTACGCGATGGCCGGGAGCTCTGGCGGGTGAAGAACCGCCGCGTGGCCGCCGTCTCGGCCGGCGGCACCGTCGTGGCCGTCGCCACCGACGACGAGGGGGTGCGGACCGGCGAGTCGGTGGCGCTCGACATCGCCAGCGGCGCCGTGCGGTGGACGACGAAGACCTACCTGAGCGCCGACGCCGCGTCCCCGGCCGACGACGCGTTCTACGGCGCCGACGCCGACGGCGGGCTCGCGGCCGTCGGCGTCGCGGACGGGACCGTGCGCTGGAGGGCACCGGCGCCCGCGGACCCCAACGAGCGGATCGCCACGGACGGTGCCCGGGTGTACCGCTCGTGCCTCAAGACGGTCACCGCGCTGGACGCCCGTACGGGAAAGCGGTTGTGGAGCCGGAAACTGGCGAACGACACCGGTCAGCCGCGGGTGGCCGGCGGGCTGGTCTTCGCCGGGAACTTCGCGCTGGACGCCCGGCGGGGCACGGTGGTCGGCCGCGTGCCGGCCGTCGCGGGTGACATCGTCGTGGCGGGTGGGGTGCTCTACCAGGCGAAGGAGGGGGTACTCAGCGCCTACGCGCCCCGGCCCGCCGCAGCGCCTCGGCCGTAGCCGCGCCGGGCGCCGAGCGGTGGACCGTTGTCTACTTGCCGGCCAGCTTGCCGAGGTCCAGAATCTGGTTCTCGGCCGGCGCCTCGATGCCGGTGAACGTCGCGCCGAAGTCGCTGAACACCATCAGGTTCCTGCCCTTCCCGGTCATCTGCAGCGGGTACGGCTCTCCGGTGGTGGCGACGTAGAACACCGAGTCGGGATCGCCTCCGTCCTTGAGCCCGATGGCGGCGACGCCGCCGACCACCTTCTCCTCGCCCTTGCTCAGCGCACCCGTCGGCTGGAGCAACTGGTCGACGGAGGTCATGGTGAAGATCTCCGCGAACGACTGGTCCTTGTCGGCTCCGGCGACCCAGTGGTCGCCGATCGCCTTGGCCACGGTCGGGCCCTGCTTGGGGCCCATCGTCGTGATCCAGAACTGCCTGTTCGGCCGCATGTACTTCTTGCCGCCGACGGTGAGCAGCTCGAGCTTGGCCGCGCCGATGGACATGGAGCCCATGGAGTCCGCCCCGCTGACCTTGAGGTCGAAGGCGACGTTCTCGTCGTCCTGCTCCAGCTCGCCCTTGATCTGGTAGGACTTCGCCTTGGTCAGCGCCGCCTTGGCCCGCTGCAGGATCTCGTCCGCGCTGAGCGCCGCGATGCCATCGGCGGCGGGTGCCGACGAGGCGCCCGGCCGCACCGGATCCGGCGTGTCGGCCTGACAGCCGGCGAGGGTCGTGGCCGCAACGGCCAGAGCGATCAGCGCGACCTTGGTGTGGGTGATCCGCACAGAAATTTCCGTCCCCGAATGTTGATCATTTAAGCGGCGAGACTGTATCCCAACCGTGTTTACGGTGTCAGTCCCGTTCATTCCGGCCCGCACTCGACCATGCCGGGAGAATCGCCGCCGCCGGAGGCGGGGTGCTCACCGGGCGTCCTCCGCCTCCTGCTCGACCTCCTCGTCGATCCAGTTGTGCCGGTACCAGGGGATGCCGGCCCAGAAGACGAGGAAGACGAGCGCCGCGACGGCGCTCAGCACGATCGCCATCGGGCCACTGAGCAGGAAGTCCACGATCAGGAAGATGCTGCTGACCATCGCAATCAGCAGGAACGCCAGCCCGCCGGTCGCCATCCGGTGGGCGTACCGGACGAGTTCGGGTTTGCGGCCCTGCCGGAACAGCGCCCGGTGGAACGCCACCGGCGAGATGATCATCGCGGTGGAGACCGCCGCGGACATCAGCGCCACGAGGTAGACGTCCTTCTGCAGCGCACTGGTCCGCGGGAAGCCGCTGCTGAACGGCATGGTCAGCACGAACGCGAAGAAGATCTGGACGCCGGTCTGCGCGACCCGGAGTTCCTGGAGCAGGTCGGCGAAGTTCCGATCCCAGCGGTGCTTCTCGTCCTCGTTCGAGATCCTGCTCTTCTCTGCCGTCACAATGCCCGGCATCCCCTTCCGCGACGACCCTCAAACGCGAGCGCCGCCGCGGAGGGCGGCGCCTGAAATACACCGACCAATCGTCCGATCCTGATCGGGCCGGGCGGCCAGTACCCTCTCCGGGACCGCGATAGCGATCATGAAACGGAGACGCAGTGCAGCAGAAGCTTCAGACCCGTGCGTTCGAGTACGTGGCACCCGTCCTGCGCGCCGGCGAGCGGCCCCTGGTGGCCACGCGGGCCGTCGTCGGGGCGTTCGCGGCGAGCCGGTTCGGCACCGTCGTCGCGCAGGGGGCCGTTCTCGGCGGGGTCGGATCGGCGGCGGCCGGGATTCTCGCCACCGCGAAGAAGCAGTTCGTGGTGCTCACCGACCAGCGGGTCATCTTCCTGACGCAGACGTTCATGGGCGGCCCGGGCAAGCAGATCGTCGGCGAGCTGCCCCGGGAGCAGGTGATGCTGGCCGAGGCCCAGATGGGCATCGTGAGCGTGCTGCGCCTGGCGTTCGCTCAGGGCGACGGCGTGTCACTGACCTTCCCCCGGGTGGACAAGAAGAACGCCGAGTCGCTCGCCCAGGCGCTGCAGCGGGCCACCGTCGCCTGACGGCGACCGGCCGCCACCGCCGCCGCAGGTTGCCAAGCGGCGCAATAGTGCGTACAGATTGCAGCGATGAAGATGATCGCGCGTGCGATGGTGGCCGGCGGCCTGGCGTTCACGCTTGCCGCGTGCTCCTCCGACGGCCTGGCCAACCCGCCCGTCGGCACCGTGCCGCCGCCCGCCACCCTGCCCGGTGTTCCGGCGCTGGCCGCCACGGCCGTGCGCCCGCTCGCCGGCACCGGCGCGGCCCCGTTCGACCGGGCCCGGCGGCTGAAGGCGCCGCCCGGCTGGACGGTCACCGTCTGGGCCCGGGTGCCCAGCGCCCGGCTGCTGGCCTGGACGCCGGACCGGCGGCTGCTGGTGTCGCGGCCCGAGTACGGCGACGTCGTCGAACTGGTCCCCGGCCAGGGCGAGGCGGCGCCGGCCCAGCGCACCCTGATCGACGGGCTGAACCGGCCGCACGGGCTGGCCTTCGCCGGCACCACGCTCTTCGTGGCCGAGAGTGATCAGGTGAACGCCTTCACCTACCAGGACGGCGCGGTGTCGGGCCGGCGGGTCGTGGTCGACGGGCTGCCCGACGCGCGGAGCCCGGAGCTCGGCGGCCACTACGCGCACGCGCTGAAGAGCGTGGCGGTCGGCGACGACGGCGAGCTTTACATCTCGGTCGGCTCGACCGGCAACGTGTCCGCCGGCGACCGGGACGCGAACCCGGAGCGGGCCACCATCCTGCGGGCGCCGGCGGGCGGCGGAAAGCCCACGGTCTTCGCCCGCGGCGTGCGCAACGGCACCGGGCTGGCGATCGACCCCGGCGGCGCGGTGTGGACCGCGGTCAACAACCGGGACAACATCGGGTACCCGTACGACCGCGACTACGACGGCGACGGCGATCGGGACCGGGACGGGGTCCTGCAGGGGTACGTGAACGACCATCCGTTCGAGCCGCTGGCCCGGCTGGAGCAGGGCCGCGACCTCGGCTGGCCGTACTGCAACCCGGACCCCGACCTGGAGCCGGGCCGGAAGGACTCGCCGCTCAACTACACCCGGCGGCCGTTCGTGCGGGAC
Source organism: Actinoplanes sp. NPDC026623 (assembly GCF_040638275.1). Lineage (NCBI taxonomy): Bacteria > Bacillati > Actinomycetota > Actinomycetes > Micromonosporales > Micromonosporaceae > Actinoplanes > Actinoplanes sp. NPDC026623. The sequence continues at coordinate 45,255 of NZ_JBEZXZ010000045.1, forward strand.
GTGCAGACCAACCCCGGCGGCCGGAAGCTCGACTGTGCCGCGCTGCCGCCGGTCGAGCAGGGCATGGGCGCCCACTCGGCGCCGCTGGGGCTGAGCTTCGCGACCTCGCCGGGTCTGGCCGGCGGATACGGGCCGGGTGCCCTGGTGGGCGTGCACGGATCGTGGAACCGCAGGCCGCCCCGGCCGCCGGAGGTGTCGTTCTTCGCCTGGCGCGGCGGCACCCTCGGCCCGCAGCAGACGCTGCTCACCGGCTTCCAGGACCCGGACGGCTCGCGCTGGGGCCGGCCGGTCATGGCCGTGCAGGGTCCCGACCACGCCCTGTACGTGAGCGACGACCTCGCGGGTGCCGTCTACCGGGTCACCGCGCCCTGAGGCGCCCGCGCCGGGTGAGGCGCAGGACGAGCAGGGCCGCGAGGGCGGAGGTGACCTCCCCGGCGGCGATGCCGACCCAGATTCCGGTGATCGTGGTGCCGCCGGCCACCAGCACGAGCGGGGTCTTGATGAGGACGAGGGTGCCGGCGGAGAGCAGGTACGACGGGGTCGCGTACCCGAGGGATTGGAAGTAGGCCGAGGCGAGCGGGGCGACGCCGGCGGCGGCGATCCCGACGGCGATGATGCGCAGCGCCTGTTCGGCCATCGGGGCGACGGCGGGGTCGTCGGTGAAGACGGCGACGAGCGGTCCGGCGAGCAGGGTGAGGGTCAGCGCCGCGAGGGCGCCGTAGCCGAGGGAGGCGCGCAGCGCGAGGGTGCGGGCCCGGTGGACGCGGCCGTCGAGCCCGCGCCCCGCGTTGTAGCCGACGACGGGCTGCAGGCCCTGGCTGATGCCGAGGTGGGGCATGCCGGCGAAGGTCTGAATGCGGGCGCAGACGGCGTAGGCGGCCAGGGCGGTCGCGCCCGCGGCGGTGGCGGCGAGGACGTTGTTCACCAGTACGGCGAGCAGGGTGGCCCCGAAGCCGGCGAGGAACGACGGTGCGCCGATGCCGATCAGCGCCCGTACGGTCGGGCCGTGCGGGCGCAGGTCCCGGACGGTGATGCGGTAGGGGCGCCGGCGCTGGACGAAGAAGAACCAGAGGCTCATCGCGGCGGAGACGGACTGGCCGCCGACGGTGCCGAGTGCGGCTCCGCGCACGCCCATGCCGAGCCCGAGGATGAGCAGCGGGTCGAGGGTGATCTGGACCAGGACGGGGACCAGCCAGATCATGGTGGCGAACCGCAGGCGGCCCTCGGCGCGGATGAGGCTGGAGAAGCCGGTCGAGACCAGCGTCCCGCAGAGCAGCACGACGAGGTAGTCACGGGTGAGGCTACGGGTGGCGCCCTGTGCCCCGAGGGCGGTCAGCAGCGGTTCGAGGGCGAGCAGGCCGGCGACGCCGACGGCGATCGCGGTGGTCCAGAAGACGGTGAAGGCGTTGCCGGCGGCGCGTGCGGCGCCGGCGGGGTCGCCGCTGCCGAGGTGCCTCGAGACGAGGGAGGCGCCGCCCGCGCCGACGGTGGTCGAGACGGCCCCGAGGATCAGCAGGACGGGAGCGCCGAGGTTGACCGCGGCCATGGCCCCGGTGCCGACGCCGCGGGCGACGAACCACGCGTTGGTCAGGGCGTAGATGCCGTAGACGCCCACCGACAGGGTGGTCTGCGAGCAGGTGTGCCACAGCAGCCGCCCGATCGGGCGGCTACCGAGCGCGTCGACGCCGTCGACCCGGGTGGACGGCTTCAGCAGCGGTCTTCCGTGGCGAGCAGGGCGATGAGCTCCCGCAGCCGCTTGCGGGCCCAGTCGTACTGCAGGGTGTCGGTGTGGCCGCGGTAGTTCGTCTCGATGATCATGATGAGGGTCAGGTACAGGGTGTACAGGCGGCGGCGCCGGCGTTCGTTGTCGCTGAGTCCGGGGTGGCCGTAGCCGCGCATGAAGGCCGTCGAGTCACCGAAGGCGGTCAGGTCGGTGCCGGTGAAGCCGCCCTCGATGAGCGGGTCGCCGTAGAAGGCGCGCTCGTGGTCGATGATTCCCACGATGCGGCCGTCGCGGACCATGGCGTTGTTCTCCCACAGGTCCCATTCGACGAAGCGGGGCTCGGTGACCTCGTCCAGGCTGTCCGCGTGGGCGGCGATGACCTCGCGGATGAGGTCGTAGTGGTAGCCCAGGTCGACAGCGCGGCGCTCGCCGTCGCCGAGGACGTCGCCGATCATGCGGGTGAAGCAGGCGCGCCAGGTGGGATCGCCGGGCCCGGCGAGCGGGCCGAACGCCGCGCCGCGGATGCCGTTGAGCTCCCGGTTGACCGCGCCGAGCGCCTCGTTGTAGGCGTCGAGCTCGCCGGGCGGGAGGGAGTCCTTGAGCATGCCGAGGTTGTCCGCGTCGATGTAGGGCATGAAGAAGTAGTCGGCGTCGCAGAGTTCGTGGCTGCGGTCGGCGTGGTCGACGGCGGGCACCGGCACGCCGGTGTGCTCCCCGATGAGGCGCAGCGCGGCCAGTTCGACGCCCATGGCACCGCGTTCGTAGGTCATGACCTCGATGTGCGCCGGCGGCGCGATCTTGCAGACGACCTGCCGGCCGTCGCGGAGCCGGATGCGGTAGGCCACGTTGAACCAGCCGTGTCCCAGCTCGCTGACCCAGTCGGTGTCCCGCTCGTCCGGAACCTGGCCGGCGCCGTAGGCGCGCGCGATCATCGCGCGCAGCGTCGCGGGTGACTGCCGGTTCTTGGTGATGCTCTCCATGGATTCCACGCATTCGGCCGGTTCGGTCGGTCCGGATCGCACGGTAGCGGGAGAGCGCTCCCAGCGACAGCCGGCAGGTGAGCCCGATCGGAAAAGTGTCGGACCCCGGTGACAGCATCGGGCGATGAGGGTGAGGCCGATACGCGATCGGGCGGAGCTGCTGGGGACGCTGTCGCTGATCCTGCGCCGGGTCGGGCCGGGTTTGACCTACCGGCTCGTCGGCACCGGTGCCGCGCTGGCCCAGGGTGTCCGGCTGCCCACCGGCGACATCGACATCCTGGTCGCGCGGCGATCCGATGTGGACAGGTGCGCGGCCGCGCTCGACGGATTCCCCTGCCTCACCCCGCCGGTCTGGCTACCCGGCCCGGGTCAGTATTACGCCACCTTCGCGGTCGAGGGCGTCGAGGCCGGCTTCAGCACCGTCGAGCGGCCGGTGGAGACCGACACGGTCGAGTGCATGGGCAGCGGCCCCTGGAAGCACTACGCCGACGTCGCCTGGGAGGAGCACCTCGTCCCCGCCGTCGGCCTCGAGCTGCGGCTGGTCTCCGAGCTCGTCCGGGACCGTCCCGACCGATACCGGCCGCTGATCGAGCATCTGCGGCAGCACGGCGGCGACCTCGACCTGCTGGGCAGGTCGATGCGTGACCGCGGCGTCGATCCCGCGCTCCGGCGGCAGATAGTCGATCAACTCGGCCGGCGGTGAAGACAATGCTGACGGGCCACGGGATGGTGCTACGCGAATGGTCGGCGGCCGATCTGCCGCAACTGGTCCGGCTCTTCGACGACCCGGAGGTGGCGCGCCGCACGCCGCTCGCGGCCCCCTTCGACCACGACGCGGCTCGCGCCTACCTGCGCGCGGTCCGGGACGCGCGAGCCGCCGGCCGTCGCCTGCACCTGACGATCACGGCCGGTGACGAGCTGCCCTGCGGCGAGGCGATGCTCAACCTGGTCACGGGCGGCATCGCCTACCTCGTCGGCGCGCCGTATCGGGGCGGGGGCCTGGCGGCAGGTGCGGTCGGCCTGCTCACCACGTATGCCGCCGGCGTGACCGGCCTGCCGCCCGTGCACCTGGAGATCGAGGAGGACAACGCGGCAAGCGTCGCCGTCGCCCGCAGGGCCGGCTTCCGTCCGGCCGGCGCCGCGCCCGAGTTCGTCACGGACAAGGGGCGGACCTACGCCCTGTTCCGCTGGGTCAGGACCGGTTCAGATGAGCCAGCGGTGTTTCTGGACGAGGTGCAGCGTCACCCACTGCCGGCCGAGGCCCCACGTGTGCCCGGCATAGGTGAGCGCCACGACGATGGCGCTGAGCGCGTAGACGACGTGGTAGTCGATGATGGGGTTGGTCGAGCCGGTCGGATCGCCGGCGCCGGTGTGCTGGGCGAGCGGCCATTCGGCGGCCCACATCATGGCCATCATCAGGGTGGCGGCGCAGGCCGCGATCCGCAGGCCGATGCCGAGGATGAGTGCCAGGCCCATGCCGAGCATGCCGAGCATGAAGCCCCAGTCCGCCCAGGCGGTGCCGGCCATGTTGTGGAACAGGCTCTGGAACGGTCCGACCGCGACGTGGGACAGGAAGCCCATGGTGGGTGAGCCGCCGTTGATCCATGCCCGTTCGGACGGGGTGGAGTAGCCGAGGCCGAACATCTTGTCCAGGAACGCCCACAGGAATACGAAGCCGACGGACATCCGCAGGACGGCGAGCGACCTGGCGGCCGCCCTGGTGAGCATGTGGCCGGGCGCCTCGACCTGCTCGAGGTGGGCCGCGTGCCGACTGGTGGTGGTCATTACTTCCTCCTCGGTCGATGTCTGCACCTCTGAGGTTGCTCCGCAGGCGACCCGCGGCCCCCGGATCCGACATCCCGAGCAGGGCGGTACACAGTCCTGACCGAATGCGGACCCGGATGGTCGATTCGGTCGCGACGCACGATCAGCCCGGCCCGCGGCGTGCGTCAGCGCAGGCAGGACCGGCGCCGGGCCGACGATCCATCGCCGTCCGAACAGCCAACTACTGATCGTAATCGGTCGGGGGCGAGCACCGCGGACGAATCGGAGATCAGGGCAGCAGCGCCATGCCGGCGGCCGCCCTGCCGGCCGGCATGTCCTCGATGCCCTCGTTGACGTCGTCGAGCGGGCGCGCCGCGTACCGGACCCGGGCGCGGCGGGCGGCGTGCAGCCGGAAGATCTCGGCCAGTCGGCGCGGGTACCGACGATCGGACCCGGCGAGGCCCACCTGACTCGGTTCCGGATTGCCGTTCCATGACGACAGGGCAGATCCCCGGTTTAACGTGCAGGGGGGCCGAAGGTCCCGCCGGGGACGGCCACCGGCCCTGGCCGGCGGGTCTCGCTTGGTTCCACGGGCGGGACCTGCCGAGAACTCGCGAAGGGGAA